>CAIOHI010000364.1 GCA_903858075.1 uncultured Actinomycetes bacterium | reverse complement strand
TGGCTAAAGATGACCGCATCGTGCGGCAGAGCACTGAGAGTGTCTAAAAGGTCTCGGCGATACTGCGTGTAAACATCGCCATCGCTTATTCCTAGTTGCGTCCATGTGCCAGCCATTGCGCCACGCAGCCACTCGACACGCTCTTCAAGAGCAATACCTACTGGCGAAGGAATTTCAGCCACACGAGGTTCAATAATTGGCGTGGTGTTCCACAACGCACTCAACGGGCCCGAAGTTTCTTGACACCTACGCAAAGGGCTTGAGTACACCGGCAACGGGCCAAGACTTACCAACTGTTGCGCAACCTCAACTGCTTGTTGCTTGCCTAGTTCATCGAGAACTGGGTCGCGGTCAACATTCCAACCCGCTGCTGCCCTGCCATGACGCACAAGGTGCAAGCGCACACTCATGAAAAAATCCAGTCTTGTTTCGGTTCAGTGGGAACTCCACGCTTCAAAAACCACTCAGTACCAAATGCAAGAGCAAAAACTTCTGGTGGCATTTTCGATACGAAACTACTGTCGGTAATTTGGCTGGCGTGTTTGAACAGCGACTCGCGCTTTTGCTCTAAATAACTACTGACATCTATGCGATGAGTTAATTCATTTTCGGGCATTCCCATTGGATTGCCATCATCTGCTGGCCCATCGACATCAAATTCTTCGCCTTCGGCAACTTCGCCAGTGCCACGCGCCATTTCTTGCAAGCGGCGAAAAGAGTCGCGGTTCATCGTTGCTTCATACACTTCGCTCACGCCTGCAATTTCCGCAGCGCGGTAGCCCACTTTGTGCACCGAAATATGATCGGGGTGGCCGTAGTTGCCGTGCCAGTCGTAAGTGGTGAGCACCGTTGCGCCATATTTTTTTAATATTGCAGCAAGTTGTTCTGCAGCTTCTTCCACTGGCGCATTCATGAAAGCCCGCTTGTCGCTATTTTGTGGCCATCCGGTCATTCCACTGTCGTGATAGCCGAGCCACTCCAAATGCTGAATACCGAGCACTGCACACGATTCTTGCGTTTCACGACGCCGCACCGCAGCAAGCGCTTCTGCATCATCAACGCCAGACGGACGCTCACCATGTTCACCTCCTGTAGCCACCACAAGAACGACCGTGTGCCCTTCTTTTACTGCTCTGGCAAGTGTTCCCCCTGAAGAAATACTTTCGTCGTCGGGGTGAGCATGGAATGCAACAAGAACTCCCACGCCTCAGGCTTCTTTCACTGCGCCGCTGGCGACGAGTGCGTCAATATCTGCAGCGGCAAAGCCACAAATTTCAAGCACCTCACGCGTGTGCTGGCCAGCATGCGCAGGTGTCAACGTGAGTTCGCTTTGCGTGCGGGAAAAACGTGGAGCAGGCGAAGGTTGCATGACGCCACCATGCTCAACAAATGTTTTGCGTTCAACGTTGTGTGGGTGTTGCGCCGCTTGGCTCATTGTGAGTACCGGTGCAAAACACACGTCGGTTGCTTCCATGATGTCGCACCACTCGCGCTGTGTTTTTGCTACAAATACTTCAGCAAGACGTGCTTTCAAATGCGGCCACTGCGACTTATCCATTTGCTTGGCAAACTCGGGGTCACCCTCAAGGCCAGTAAGACGCATGAGTTCCGCGTAAAACTGTGGCTCAATGGAACCGAGCGAGACATATTCACCGTCTTTGCACTTGTACACGTCATAAAAATGCGCACCAGTATCGAGCAGGTTTGTTCCTGGCTCATTTTCATTGAACATCCCGACGTTTTTCATTGCCCAGAACATGGTCATGAGTACTGCAGTGCCATCGACCATTGCCGTGTCTACTACTTGACCCTTGCCACTTTTTTGAGCTTCAAGTAAAGCAGCCACCACACCGAGTGCGAGGAACATGCCGCCACCACCAAAGTCGCCCACCATATTGAGCGGAGGGGTGGGCGTTTCACCAGCACGAGCAAAGTGCTTTAATGCACCTGCAAGTGAGATGTAGTTAATGTCGTGGCCAGCAGCTGGCCCATACATACCGGTTTGGCCCCAACCCGTCATGCGACCAAACACCACTTTCGGATTACGCGCCAAACAAGCGTCGGGCCCGATGCCTAAACGCTCCATGACGCCAGGTCGAAAACCTTCGATAATTGCATCGGCGCCTTCAACCAGAGTGAGGAGCGTTTCTACTCCTGCAGGGTTTTTCAAATCGATAGCGATGTTACGACGACCGCGCAACAAAATGTCGAAGTGAGGAGTTTCTGGCACTGGCCCACGCACCGACTGTGCGCGCTCAACGCGAATGACCTCAGCACCAAGATCTGACAACAACATCGCAGCAAAAGGACCGGGCCCGATGCCTGCAATTTCAATGACCCGATAACCGCTCAGTGGACCAGCCATAATTTCATTCCTTTTTCTATGAATTGTTGATGTAAGTGGTGTTAGACGCGAGCAGTTAACTCGAGAAATTCAGAAACATACCGCGGCCACAATGCCTCGGGAAGATCGTGACCCATGTCTTCTAGCATCACGAGTTTCGCGCCTGGAATAATTTCGGCAGTGCGCTCTCCACCATCGGGCGCAATGAGCGTGTCGTCAAGACCGTGCAATACAAGCGTTGGCATGGTGAGTTTCGCTAAACTTTCAGATCGGCGTCCACTGGCATAAATGGCTGCGAGTTGCCGCGGGCCACCTTCTGGATAAAAACTTCTATCGAAATCAACCGCAGCTTGAGCGCGCGTACGTTGAGCGTCTCGATATTTCTTTGAATGCCACACCAACCATGAAGCCGAAGAATCTAAATACTCTTCCCTCGAGGTAGGCGGAGGTGTGAAAAACGATTCCATTGCCTCTGGCGTGGGTTGGCCCACTTCTGGCTCTCCGGGTTGCGACATCACAGAAGTGAGCGACAACACCCGATGAGGATGCTCAATGGCAACCGTCTGCGCGATCATTCCACCCATTGATGCTCCCATCACATGGGCTTTGGCAATGCCAAGGCCGTCAAGCACACCCATGGCATCGGCTGCCATATGTGTAAGCGTGTAAGGAACTTCCGGAATGGGTTCTTCCATGAGTGCAGCTGTAATTACTGCAGTGGTATTGACCACAACGCCGTCTAATTTGGTTGACAGCCCACAATCACGGTTGTCGAAGCGGATGACGTGAAAGTTCTGCGCGGCAAAAAGTTTGCACAAATTTTCGTGCCACGAGGTGAGTTGCGCCGAGAAACCCGAGATCAGCAGCAACGCTGGGTCGGCTGGGTTCCCAAAGGTTTCGTATTCAATGGTGATACCTGTAGGCAAAGAAATTTGTGGCACTTGCCCACTCTACTAGCGGCGGTTTTCCGCGCGTAATGCAGGCGTCTCCCAACGAGCCTCATCGGGTGTCACGGTTGTTCCCGGTGCCACCAGGGCATCAATCCGGTCGAGAACTGCTGAACTCAGCACCACCTGATCGGCACCTAGAACCGTGGTGAGATGCTCCATAATGCGTGGGCCAATAATGGCACT
>CAIOHI010000363.1 GCA_903858075.1 uncultured Actinomycetes bacterium | reverse complement strand
GGCATCGAGGTTTGTGAGAACAACAAATGAAGTTCCCCAGTCATCAATGCTGTATTCAAGACCTTCTTCGCGTGGGCGCGCGCAAGTTGGCGGCGTCAGTGGGTGATGCGCATCGATGATGTGTGCTTCGCTCGTGCTACGGCACGATGACTCGATAATGATGTAGTTACTGGAACGCGTGAGGCCGAGGCCGACAAAAAATCGTTCATCAAGGTCTTCGTACACAACTACATCGGTGCTTTGAGGTTCACCCATGCGGTGGCGCATCACGCGAAAGGGGCGCAGTGCTTCATCGTTTACTACATAAAACAGGTATTCGTTGTTGGCGCTAAAGGCGGTGCCACCGTAAGAAGTGTCGTGCAAGGTGTCGGGGAGCTCTGTACCATCGGCAAGGTTGCGAATGCGCATGGTGTATTGCTCGCCGCCATCGGTGTCGTACGACCACGCCAAGAGCGAATGGTCAGAACTTATTTCAGCCACCCCGAGTGAAAAGTATTCTTCTTCACTGGCCTCTAGGTTCTCGTCGAGAATAATGTGCTCTGCGGCGGTTTCTTTCGTGAGGCCGCGGCAATGTACGGCGTATGCCATGCCTTCAATGCTTTTCGAGACGTACCACCATGGACCGTGTTGGGTGGGCACCGACATATCGGTTTCTTGAACACGGCTTTTAATCTCCTCGAAGAGGGTGTTGATACTTGGCCCACTTTGTGCGAACCATTGGTTTGCGTAAGTATTTTCTTCTTCAAGGTAGGCAATGGTGTTCGGGTCATTTTTGTTGCGCAACCAAGCCCATGGGTCTTGAATATCGCCAGTGGGGCGTTTCCAAACGTGTTCCTGGCGGGGGGCAATAGGCGCATTGAGTTTCACGTCCTCAGGGTAGAGCGTCTCATGTCTATTGCGTGTAGTTTCTTCCCTCGTGCACGTGTGGATTGACCAAGACCTTTGTACCGGTGATGGGCTGTGTGTCGACCATTGCCCAGATGTTTTCGTGCAACTTGAAGATGGTATTGCTTATGTTGCAGAAGAGTCACGCCCACTCAATGACCCGGGTAGTGGTGGAAGTTTGGCATGGGTGCCGCTCAAACATCACCAACTAGTGGTGGAGTCGGCCGAGATGTGTCCTGGTGAGTGCATTTTCATTGAAATGAAAGAAACTGCTGTTGCGTAAATGAAATGCGATTCACACGAATTCGTGTGAAACGTACGGTTAGGGTTTCATTATGAAATGGCGTATTGCGGTACATGGGGCAGTAGCAATTGTTGTGTTGTCGTGCTCTTCCACCTCTCAACAGGTCAGCGCTAGCTCGCAGCCTGTAGTAACAGTTCCTCCTTTAGAGGGGCTTGCCAAAATTGTTGTGGCAAATGAACACAAAGGCGGTTATCGCCGCTCATTGTTTAGCGAAAATAAAGACCTCGATAGAGATGGGTGCAACACGCGTGCTGAAGTTTTAGAACGCGACAGTTTGGTGCCGGTGAAGAAGTCTGGTGCTCGTTGCACCATCACTTCCGGTAAATGGTTGTCTGCTTATGACGGGCGCACTTGGTTGCTCGGCAGTGACGTGCAAATTGATCATTTGG
>CAIOHI010000362.1 GCA_903858075.1 uncultured Actinomycetes bacterium | reverse complement strand
ATTGAATGGGGCCCTTTAGGTATCCGTGTCAATGCAATTGCACCAGGGCTCATTCTTGCTGGCATGAGCGACCCCATTTACGCCGACCCAGTGGTACGTGAAGCACGCGAGTCGCGTGTTCCACTTGGTCGTTTAGGAACAGCGGAAGATATTGCCAACACGGTTGTCTTTTTGTCATCCGACCAATCGTCTTATATGACAGGCCAAAATTTGCTCATCGATGGCGGCGTGACCATGAGTGTTATTTCTAGCCTTCCTCGCCCTGCAAGTGTTGACTCCGTCGGCATTAAAGATTCTCAGAAGAAGTAGGACACCATGCGTTCAATGAAAGACATGTCTGTTCTCATTACCGGTGGTGGTTCAGGTATTGGTGAAGAGGCCGCTCGCTACTACGCAGAGAATGGCGCGAAAGTAACAATTTGTGGCCGGCGAGAAGAGAAAATTCGTGCCGTTGCAGAAAGCATTGGTCCACTGTGTACTTGGGTTGTGGCCGACGTAACAAAAACAGCCGATCTCAAAAACATTGTCGCTCGCTGTGTTGAACATGGTGGCGGCATCGATGCACTCATTTCAAACGCGGGCAACATGTTGCGCCGCTCCATTGGTGATTGGACCGAAGAATCGTTACTCGATATTTTCCATACCAATGTTGTTGCTGGCATGTTGCTGAGCCAAGAAGCGTTGCCGCACCTCATGCAAAGAAAAGGCTGCATCATTTTCATTGGTTCGGTTTACACGCAGCGTGCTTTCCCTGGCGCGGCCCCTTATGCCGCTACCAAAGGCGCACTTGAAGCACTCGTCAAAGTGCTCGCTTCAGAAGTTGGCCCGAAGGGCGTGCGTGTTGGTGCGGTTCGCCCTGGGGCTGTACTCACTGAAATCAACGAACGCTCTGGCGATTTCACGCATGAAGAAGCAGCGGCACGCTTAGAGTCGATGGCAAATCAACACGTACTTGGTCGCACGGGAACAGCACGAGAAATTGCTGAAGGCATTGCCTATCTCACGTGTGCCGAGTGGGTCACAGGAGACGTACTGGCAATTGACGGCGGCCTTGGCCTTGGCGTCACTATTTAAAGCGAATTGAGGCATCATGAGCGAAGCAACAACAATGACCGTCAACACATTTGACGAAGCAAAAGAAATTTATCGCCAAAAGGGTTTGCGCCAGGCGTTGTACGACGCGGGCGAAATAGTGATGTCCGGTGTTCTAGTTAACCTTCATGGCGATGAACACCGCGCTCGACGTCGACTAGAAAACCGTTTATTCCGTCGCGAAACACTGGTGAGTTACGAACGTGACTTTTTCCCTTCAATTATCGATGCCACTTTGAAGCCATACGTCGCCCAGGGTTCAGCAGAACTAGTACACATGTCGCATCAACTCATGATGAACCTCGCTGCACATAACGCAGGCGTAGACCGCCCCACAGGCACACCTGAAGAAACCGATCGCTTGTACAACTACATGATGAAATTTATTGAGGGTGCAACACTTGCTCACACCACTCGTGACCCGGAAGTGGTCAAGGGTGAAATTACAGAGTCGATGTCACTATTTGATGCTGAATTCATTGCTCCTTCGGTAAAGCGACGACAAGCACTGATTGCTGAAGTTGCTGCTGGCAATGCCCCCGAGAGCACGCTGCCACTCGATATTCTCACCGTGCTTTTACGCAACGAAGATGCCCTGCATATTGAGCACCATACGCTCGTGCGTGAAATTGCTTTTTTCCTTCTTGCTGGTGCACACACCTCGGCTACTGCATTTGTACGAACACTCGACAACTTATTTACATGGCTGGAAAAGCACCCTGAAGATAGCGAGCTCGTTCACACCAACCGCGAATTCGTTCAACATGCTGTTTACGAAACCATTCGCCTCAACCCTTCAAGCCCTATTGCAATGCGCCGAGCACTTGAAGACGTCACCCTACGTAGTGGTCTCGTTATCAAGGAAGGCTCCACTGTTGTAATTGACCTCATGGCAGTGAATCGCGATGTAGCGATGTACGGCGCCGACGCAGCCGAGTTCAACCCACATCGTCAACCCGCCGATTCCACCGTCAGCCGCTGGGGGCTTTCCTTTGGTTCGGGTATGCATGCGTGCATTGGACAAGAACTTGCAGCTGGCTTGAACGAACGCTCACAAGAAACATCCGACTACGAATACGGCCTTTCTACTGTTGCCGTGCAGTCGATGTTTGACCGTGGTGTTCGACCCGACCCTGCACATCCACCGCAAATGGATACGGCAACCAGCCGCCCTTACTGGGGCTCCTACTCCGTTCTCCTCGGCTAACTGCATGCAACAGTCTGTCGTGCGCCTCTCCACATGGAATGAGGCTCGCGATGCTTTGCGTCATCGAGATTTGCGTCAGGGGCTGTACGACGAAGGCAATGCGCTCATGGACGGGGTCATTGTGAACCTTCATGGCGCCGACCACCTCGCTCGTCGGCGCTTAGAAAACCGACTTTTCAGGCGGGACACCTTCTTGCAATGGGAACAAGAACTGATTCCTCAACTCATCAACGATGTGTTCAGCCAGCTTGCTGACCCCACCGAAGGTGACATGGTGCAAATTGCGCGACGCACCATGATGCGCTTGTCATCACTTGTTGCAGGTATCGACCTTGGTGCAGACCTTGCAAGCTTTGAAAAAATGAGCGGCCTCATGGCAAAACTTGCAGCAGCTTCAACTGTTGTACACGCGACGGGAAATAAAAACGACATCATTAATGAAGGAAATGCGGCATTGAATACTTTTCTTGCCGAGTACTTTGCAGCGTCGCGACAACGTCGGGAACATCTCATTCAACAAGCGACGCAAGGGACCCTGGAGTGGAGTGATCTGCCTGCCGACGTACTCACTGTGCTGTTGACAAACCAAGACAACCTCGACTTGCCCGACAATATTATTGCGCGTGAAATTGCGTATTTTCCTTGGGTGGGTTCTCACTCCACTTCTGCCGCACTTGTACATGCACTTCACCACTGTTTTACGTGGGAGTCTGAACACAACGGAACTTTGTCTGAGCTAGCTACTAATGCCGCGCTGCTCCAACGCTTTGTTCACGAGTCGTTACGACTCCATCCGGCGAGCCCCGAAGCAACGCGTATAGCAGCTGCCGATGTACAACTACCGTGCGGCGTGCACATTCCAACCGGCGCAACTGTTGTCATCAACATGGTGAGTGCGAATCGTGACCCTGAAGTATTTGGCTTAAGTGCCGATGCATTCGACCCTGACCGCGTTACACCTACTCAAGCACCTCGTTGGGGTCTCACCTTTGGCACTGGGTTTCATGCTTGTTTAGGTCAAGAACTTGCAGGTGGCCTTGGCGAAGACCCGCAACAAGAAACCCCGTTGTATGGTGCAATTGTGGTGATGTTGCAAGCAGTATTACAACGTGGTGGAATACCCCACCTCACGCAGCAACCAGATCTAGATGTTGCTACACGACGCCCTGTGTGGAAGCACTACCCAGTAAGTTTTGTTTCATGACTCTTGCAGACGCGCATCATGAAGTTGTCGATGTACATGCCCACATCCTCTTAGAAGGAGTCATGAACACTTGCGGGCACGCAGGCCCCGAAATGGGAATTCGCGATGATGGCACCCAGTTCTTTCGTGCAGCAGATTACGTTTTGGAAAATGTGAAATTTGTTAACAGTGCTTTTTCTAACGCGCAGATGCGTATTGAACAAATGGATGCGCTGGGCCTCGATAAGCAACTTGTCTCGCCAAACCCCATCACATACTTTTATCATCAGCCCATTTCCGACGCCTTGAGTTTCCACCAACGCACGAATGACGAAATTGCTCTCACGGGCGACCGTCACCCGCGCCTGCTTGGTGCGGCCACTTTGCCCATGCAAAGCCCTGAAGAGGCATGCAAAGAACTGAACCGGGCAGTGAGCGAACTGGGGCTCTTGTGCTCGTACATCGGTACAGACATCAACGGCACCCCCTTGTCGCATCCACAATTTGAAGAGCTGTGGGCCGAACACGAACGCCTGGGAGTTCCGGTGGTCCTGCACCCCGAACCACGTACCGGATACGGGGGCTCCGACCCCTTCTTTGACCCTTGGGATCTCGACATCATTTTTGGCTTTGCCATGGATGAGGGCCTAGCTGTGGCCCATTTTCTCTTCAGTGGCATTCTTGACCGCCACCCCGGTTTGCACGTCCATGTGGCCCACGGAGGCGGTTTTGCGGCCTTCCAAAAGGGACGCCTCGAGCAAGCCCT
>CAIOHI010000361.1 GCA_903858075.1 uncultured Actinomycetes bacterium | reverse complement strand
CCGTGAACCACGTGTGCCGCATATGCCATTGCCCTGCGGTCATCAAGAACCTTGAGGAAAGGCAATGGGTACTCGGCATCTTGGGTCACTAGTAATGCACTTGCCCCACTCGCCGCAGCTGCATCTACAAACTGATGGCCATCAGTTCTAGCTCCGGATATGCAACAAAAGAGGGTGTCAGCGTGCACTTTTCGAGAGTCATGGTTCACATCGGCAATATGAACATCGGCAACATTGCCCACATCGGTGGCAAGTAAACCACGAGATGCCAGCTCTGCTGCTACATCTTGTAGTGAAACATGCATTCGCTTAGTGAGCCGCTTCGTTCGCGCGAGCGTAAGGGTCTACCCGACTACATGGCTGAGTAGTTGCCGCTGGCTTAATGCGAAGTTCACGCGCAACAACCCCACCAATTTCTGCAAATACAGGGGCGGCTGCAGTACCACCGAAACGGTCACGTGATCCGGCATCTGGTTCGTCTATTGATACAAGAACTGTTACTTGGGGGTCTTCTGCAGGCAAAAACCCAACAAAAGAAGCAAAGTACTTACGTCCGCCTTCATCGGTCCCATAAGTACCGTCCGCCTGAATTTTGTATCCAGTACCTGTTTTTCCTGCAATGGTCATGCCAGGTATTTGTGCCTTAGTACCAGTTCCATAACAAATGACATCACGCATCATGAGATTCATTTGCTGTGCGGTAGATGATTTCAGCACTTCGCGTGTGGAGGACTGCTCTAAATACTTTGTTTTACCATTTTGATCGATGACCGCACTCACCATGCGCGGGGCAACGTACACACCGTTATTGGCAATGACGTTCACAGCTGAAAGTAATTGCACCGACGTAGATGCGAACCCATAACCATATGCAACAGTTATTTTTTCAGTTCCCTGCCACTTCTTTACTGGCTTCAAAATTCCCGCACTCTCATCGGGCAGGTCAAGGTCAGATTTAGACCCGAATCCAAATGCATGAAGATACGACTCTAGAGTTGGGCTCGAAATGCGCTGGGCAGCGAGAACCGTGCCGAGGTTTGATGACTTCACCAAAATTTCCTTCACCGTCATTTCTTGAAGTGGGTGAGGATATGCGTCTCGAATGAGGAACTTGTCAAAAACCTGGGCGCCAGGAACATGGAATGTTGTATCAGGAGTGATTGCCCCCGCATCAATTGCCGCAGCCACGCTGAATACTTTTGCCACCGAACCCGTTTCATGGGCGTCTACTGCGGCGAAGTTGCCGGACGTATTGGTAAATGATCCGTCTTTATTGCGTCGCACGTTTGCCATTGCATAAATATCGCCGGTCTTTGAATTCATCACCATTGCAGTGCCACCACGAGCACCAATGCGAGCAACCTGCTCGGCCAGAAGTTGGTCTACTTGATACTGAATTGAGCGGTCAAGAGTGAGTACCAAGTCTTGTCCGGGCTGCGGTTGCTCTTCCATACTGTTTGAGCCAGGGATTGAGCGACCTTCATTATCTTGCTCACGCACGAATCGACCATTGACACCCGTCAAGATGTCGTTGTACTTCAGTTCCAAGCCAGCAGTACCAACTCCATCGGTATCGGTTTTACCCACTACCGACTTCGCCGAAGCACCCACAATGGTTCGTGATGGTTCCTCGTACGCACCAATACCGGGAATCTTCAATGCTGTAATTGATTTAACAATTTTTGGGTCAACCTGACGCGCAATGAAAGAAAAGTTTGATTTGCGTGCAGCAAAAGTTGCAGCCATTTCTTGTTCTTTCGCAGCATCAAACCTCATTAGCCCTGCAATGGCCTTGGCTGCGCCCACAGGGTCAGTTACTGCCTTCGGATCGGCATACAGCGTCATCATGGGTACTGACATCGCAATTTCTTGACCGGTACGATCAAAAATTGCACCACGTTCTGCCGAAAGAGTTGTTGCACGTACACGAATATCCGCGCCGGCTGCACGGTACTGATCGCCCCCGAATATCTGCAACTCAGAGACTTGACGAACCAATACGGCAAGAAAAACAAGAAGAACTGCCAGAGCCCAGCGCAACCTCTTCTTTAAACTTGGCGCAGCAATAAATGGATTACGACGCACATTGAGTGTTCGGGTCTTTTTCTTCGGGGTACGCACTGGTTGCAAATGGCGCTGGCGTTGCTCTGTCGCACGCGAGCGCGGTGCAGCACTTGGCCGCGAATGTGATCTCTGCTTCTGTCCTGTTGATTGATGACTGCGTACCACTCGGGGTGTAGTTGAAGATGAACGCGAAGTGCTTGCCTTCACTCGGGTGTTCACGGTGCGCCACCAATTTCAGATTTCAATTGACCAAATTCATTGAGCGGCGATTCCACATCATGGGCTACCGAGTCACTGAGATCTCCAGTTGAGGCGAGCACTCCGGCGATGATGTCTGGGTCTACTGCAACAAAACGAGCTTGTGTTGACGGCTTCATTCCAAGGCGCGCTGCTTGGGCCGACAAGTTGTCGGGCGAAACGAGCAACGAACGTTGATGGCGCAACACGTTGTAGTTGTCACGAGCCATACCAACTGTTTTAGTGAGAGAGTCAAGCTTCATCTGTTGTTGCGCTAATTCCACGTGAACCAAAACTGCGATGAAGAAAACGCCGCACACAAGCACCGCTGAAACGCCAAGAACCCCAAAAACCCTGCCCCCGCGTTGCTTCTCCACCAAGCGCGGGCGAGACGGCGCAACATGACCTTCAATGGGTAGCGATTTATCAATGGGATGGGCCATATTGCGAGCCATTTAGTTCACCCCCACCGGAGCAAGTTTTTCCACCACTCGCAGACGTGCTGAACGGGCCCGTGGATTGCGCAACTGCTCTTCTTGTGTTGGCGTTTCAGTGCAACGCACCCGTTTGACGAGTCGCACTGCTCCGCAGCCACATGGCAAATCGGCGCGACAAGTGCAACCACCAGTTTCTGCTTCTCGCAGAATGTTCTTCGCGATTCTGTCTTCACCAGAGTGATAAGAAATCACAGCAACACGCCCTGCGGTACGTGTGTGGCGAATAGCGCTCTCTAAGGCACGTGGCAACTGATCGAGTTCTGCATTGACTTCAATACGAATTGCCTGAAAAGTGCGTTTCGCGGGATGCCCACCAGTGCGACGCGTTGCAGCAGGTATTGCTGTAGTCACAACAGCGGCCAACTGTGTAGTGCTCTGCAATGGTCGCGCCGCAATAATGGCATCGGCAATTCGCGAGGCAAAGCGTTCATCGGAATATTCGCGCAAGATGCGAATGAGTTCGCCGCGTTCATAAGTGTTCACCACCTCGGCCGCCGTGAGCGACTGACTTTGGTCCATACGCATGTCGAGGGGGGCCTCGACACGGTAGGAAAAGCCGCGCTCAGAGCGGTCGAGTTGCGGTGAAGAAACGCCGAGGTCAAAAAGTGCACCCGATATTTCATCAATGTGTAGCGACTCCAGCACGTCGTCTATTTGCTCAAAACGAGCTCGGCGCACAGTTGCACGTTCCGCAAATGCCGCTAGGCGCTCACTTGCCGTTGTCACAGCGAGTTCATCGCGATCTAAACCAAGAATGGAAATGTCGCTGTTGCTCGACAGCAACTGCAACGAGTGTCCTGCACCACCCAAGGTGGCATCAATAACAACACCACGAGGCACTGTTTGAAAGACAGCAATTACCTCGTTCAGCATTACTGGATCATGAGAAAATACAGTTGTTTCGCTCACCGGCAGCCCCTCGGCCAACGAGTGCCGCCGGGATTTCTCCCCGGAACAAGCGAGACAGTAGCGGGCGGAGTTGGAGCTAGCCATCTTGCCGACCGAGAGACTGCCGGTGAGCGAAATTCGTGTACTTCTACTTGGGAAATATTTGTTGTGGTGGTCATGCGTCGGCCCCTGCAATTTGCCCGGTGCCTTTTGTATTGATGCGGCCAAAGCGAAGTGGCTCCCAAATTTCCACTCGATCGAACGCACCGCTCACCACAACTTTGGAATTCAAAGAAAGACCTGCGTACGCACGCAATTGCTCTTCGATGTTGATGCGACCTTGTGCATCAATGGATACCTCCACCATGTTGCTTGCCAAAGCACGCATCTGGTTGCGATCCATTTCGCCTCGTCGCACTTTGGCCAGTACTTCTGCAGCTTCTGCTTCAAATGCCTCGGCACTCAAAATGTCAACGCACATGTCTTGCCCAAAAGCGAGATAGCAACGGGGCTCTAAACGCGGCCGGAATGCAGCAGGCAACGCCAAGCGACCTTTGGGGTCTAATTGGCGCTCGTGTACTCCGACAAACACGTGATCTCCGTCTTGGTACCCGGTCTCCACCCGACTAGGAAGCGGGCACCACCTCCCCCCAGCGATCTCCATTATGCCCCACTATTCCCCACTTTGCAACTATCTCCCCCACAAAATCTGCAAATGAAGCACAATTGATGCTCTTTTCCGACGAAAATGTGCCCAGAAATGCAAAAAATGCCCTGAAAAGGGCATGAAAAGGCCGAAAAAGGGGCTGTTACGGGTGGTGGGGCAAAGTGGGGGTGATTACACGATGCTAGGGAACGCCAAATTGGCAGCTCTCAGCGATTCCGGCACAGGTGAGGCAAGCTCAGCAATACGGGAAGCATCGTTTTGCAGACCCGGCAACATCGAGGCATGTAACGCGCCATCCCAATGGAAATAGGCAATGCATTGAAAACGTGCATAATCACGTGTTCGTCGTTGACTAATTCCCACTATTTTTCTTTGTGCCTTTTGGCCATTGGGAAATACTTCGCCAGAACCACGACCCGCAAAACACACGAGGTCAGACCACTCGTTGCGTTCAAATGCACCGCGATGCACCTCAGTAGAAGCGACTCCAACACCAGCAAGAAGAGATGCCCACCACTCACCTATCCACCACATTGATTTTCCGATGTCGTCATTCCATAACGCATCGCCACGGGGCAAAACAATGTCGATCCATAATGATTCGGTGGGGTGCACGTACACCGCTCCTCCACCGCTACGCCTGCGCACCACATCAATTCCATTCGCTGCACAAAAAGCATGATCTATGTCTTCTTCTTTTTGAGATGAGCCCAAAACAATTGCTGGTCGCGTAGGAGTAAGCAACCACACACCTCGCTCTACGGGTAAAACAGTGTGGTGTAGTTCTTCGGCAGTGCCTTCACGTTTATGAAGCAAGGGCAAGGTACGGCTTCCACTGATCGGGAACGGTCACAACCGACAAGGTGATCCACGACGACTCGCGCGGCACATATGGCTTTGTTACCAAAGGCATTCCTGCTTCTTCAGGAGTACGGTCACGCTTGCGCAAGTTACAGGTACGACACGCAGCAGCAACATTTTCCCACACGTGCATGCCACCACGTGATTTTGGCAAAACATGATCGATGCTGTCGGCAGGTGCACCGCAGTACTGACACGCATGCCCATCACGGGCCATGATGGCGCGCCTCGACATTGCGGTATGGCGACTATATGGAACCTTCACCATGTACTTGAGTCGCACAACAAGAGGTGAGGCAAGTGTGAATCGTTCAGAACGCATTTCTGTTCCGTCATTTTCAATGAGTTCCGCTTTATCGGAAAGCACCAAACATGTTGCACGGCGAACGGAAACAATACTGAGTGGCTCGAAAGTTGCATTAAGGACGAGCGCACTTTTCATTTCTACAACCGCTGCGTTCTTTGTCTCATGAGAGGTGCTTCCACTCACGACACCACTGCAAGTAGCTGACTACATCTTGGGCAACCATTGGGTGCTGTTCGTTTCCATACTGAATAGTGTTGCGCATCTTCATGTATTCGCGATTCGGTAATGGCAAAAAGGGTGCAGAGGCCCACCAGCGGCGCGGCGTGAGTCGCAGCCACTGCCGCAACGCCGTACCCCACAATGCGGGACGAATGAGAACTGCACCGACCGCTTGCATCATGAAGGTCGTGGCTCCTTAGGCAACCCCAGAACCATTTCACCAACAATGTTGCGCTGCACCTGTGATGAACCGGCATAAATGGTTCCTGCACGAGCATTCAAGAAGGTCATTGCCCAACTATTGGTGGAGTTCGGCGCACCCGCATCGTCGGCACCAAATGCGCTTGACGGACGTCGGCCTGTCGGAACCATTGCGTCGGCGCCCATCATGTCCATGGCAAGTTCAGTAACGACCTTGTGATATTCACTCCAAAACAATTTGCCAATTGCTGCATCGGGCCCGGGATGATGACCTTGCAAGAACTGCGTGAGGGTACGCATTCCGAGGTAGCGCATCATTTGAACTTTCGAATGACACCATGCCAAACGTTGACGGATGAGCGGGTCGTTGTTGACGCCACGTTCTTTCGCCATCAACAACAAGCGGTCGAGTTCTGCTTGGTAACGAATAGGGCTCACCGCAGCAGCTTCACCGCGCTCAAAACCGAGCAGCGTCATTGCAACTGCCCAACCGTTGTTGACTCCACCAATGACCTCACCCTTTGGCGCAACAGCATCGGTGTAAAACACTTCGTTGAATTCGCTATCGCCGGTAATCATTTTGATGGGACGCACTTCAATTCCTGGTTGACGCATATCGACCAAGATGAAAGAGATTCCTTTGTGTCGAGGTGCGTCAGGGTCGGTGCGAGCCAAGGTGAAAATATGGTCTGCAAGGTGACCTGCCGAGGTCCAGATTTTTTGACCATTGAGAATCCACTGATCGCCGTCGAGTTCCGCCTTCAAGCCCACATTGCTGAGGTCTGAGCCGGCATTTGGTTCGCTATAGCCCTGGCACCACACATCGTCGCCCGCCAAAATACGAGGAAGGTAATGCTTCTTTTGTTCTTCGGTTCCCCAGCGCAACAATGTGTTACCCAACATTTGGATGCTGAACACATCATTTGGTGCGCCACCAGGCACGCCTGCACGCGCAAACTCTTCAGCCAAAATGACTTGCTCTAACGCAGTAAGACCTGCACCGCCGTATTCCACAGGCCAGTTGGGTGCCAGGTAACCAGCTGCCGCCAATGTGGTTCGCCATTCGGCAACAAACTGATCGAGTTCTTCGACTTCAAGTTGCCCAGTGCCACCCCAATTCTTGGGAAGCTTCTCAGCAAGAAATGCTTGAACCTTGGTGCGATAGACAGCGGCTTCTGGTGGATAAACGGGATGCATACCCGCAATCTAGTCGCGAGGGAAACGGTCGCGCATTCGTGTGGCACCGATACGGCTGTTTTTTAGGGAAGCTGCAAGATCTTGCACCCCTACTTTGCCAATGGCACGCAGTTGGCGCTCGATGACCAGGGCGCATGCAAGCATGACGAGAAAGCCGCCAAAAGCAAGCAGAAAGTGAATTGACAGGGTCACAACTGTGAATACGAGCCCGGCCAAGGCACCAAGACTGGCCCAGCGCACTGTTTTTGCCGACTGGCGATACATGCCAGCTGGCGATGTGTTTTGAGCAAAGCGCTCGTCGGACTGCAGCTGCTCTTCAATTTGGCGCAAGATGCGCTGCTCGTCTTCTGATAATGGCACGTCCATAGTCTCTCACGTTATGGCGTCCATCTCAATACGCAACTCATAACTCTCTTGGTTAAAGCGCTGAACCGGGTCGAATAGCACCTTTGCCAAATTTTTCACGAATATTGTCGATGGCTTCACTTGCTTGGTCCCATGAGTGGTCTTGAACGTGGTCTTCATCGAAAAGAGAAGGCTGAGCACGTTCATCAGTGAAATTGCTTGTGCTGACCCCCAATAACCGCACTCCAGGAGCAAGGTTGATGTTGTTCAGCAGCGGTGTGAGGGCCTCGACCAAACTTGGACCACTCGACTTGCCACCATCGGCCGTAATGCTGCGCGTGATGGAATGAAAATCGGAGAATTTCACCTTCAGCGTTATTGTTCGCGCCAAGGTTTGATGCGCACGCAAACGCGAAGCCACCGCATCGCACAGCCGCACTAAATGTCTGTGCACTTCATCGTGCGTAAAAAGATCTTCGTTGAATGTTTCTTCGTGACCAATGGATTTTACATCTCGTTCCGATTCCACCAGACGTTCGTCTTTGCCATGCGACAGGTCGAACAAATGCTGGCCATGTGCTTCGCCTACGGCAACAGTAAGAACATGCAGGGGAAGCGCAGCCAGATCGCCAATAGTTTTGATACCAATGCGATCAAGTTTTTCTTGCGTCACTGGCCCTACGCCCCATAACGATTTAATGGGCAACGGATGCAAAAACGAAAGTTCACTTCCGCTTTCCACCTGAACAACTCCCTTGCCTTCGCGCACTCCTTCGGCAGTGGCAATTGGCTTTGCGGCCTTCGAGGCAATTTTTGCAATGAACTTATTCGTGGCGATTCCGACAGAGCAAGGAATACGAATTTCAGTACGAATACGGTGTCGCAGTAGTTCTGCTATCTCTACCGCGCTGCCAAATATTTTGAGCGACCCGGTGACATCGAGAAATGCTTCGTCGAGAGCCAGCCCCTCGACATGCGGGGTCACCGAATGAAAAATGTTGTGCACTTCCGTGCTCACCTCTTGATACAAGGCGTGGTTACCTGGCAAAAAAATGGCATCTGGGCACAGTCGTTGTGCATGTATTGAGCCCATTGCACTAAAGACCCCAAACCTGCGTGCCTCATACGACGCCGCGGCAACGACACCGCGCGGACCCGCACTGCCTACCACAACAGGTTTTCCCCGCAGTTCAGGCCGTTCACGCAGCTCAACAGCCACGTAGAACATGTCCATATCTACATGCAGAATGACGCGTTCAGGGTTCATTTCACTTCACAGCCTACGATGTCTCTGTGTCTTCGCTT
>CAIOHI010000360.1 GCA_903858075.1 uncultured Actinomycetes bacterium | reverse complement strand
GGCATAATTTCAATATTCAATTGACGAGCACGCTCGGCTGAGATGTATGGGTCGAATGCAACAATGCGCATGCCAAATGCTGCAGCACGAGTGGCTACCAACTTGCCAATGCGGCCCAGGCCAACGATGCCCAAAGTTTTGTCGAGAAGTTCAACGCCTTCCCACTTGCTGCGCTCCCAGCGACCCTGCACCAATGCAGCGTGCGCTTGAGGAACGTTGCGAGCAACCGACAACAACAGTGCCATGGTTTGTTCTGCAGCAGAAACAATGTTCGACTCGGGTGCGTTGCACACCATGACGCCACGGCGTGTTGCAGTGTCGACATCAACGTTGTCAAGACCTACACCTGCACGACCCACCACAATGAGGTCGGTGCCGGCTTCAAGAACTTCTGCATTCACATCGGTTGCAGAGCGAATGATGAGAGCGTGTGCGCCCTTCACTGCCGAGAGGAGCTGCTCGTGACTGAGGTCGAGTTGAATATCGACGGTGTGCCCTGCCTGGCGGAGGCGCTCGAGGCCTCCGTCGGCGATTTCTTCAGTAACAAGGATGCGTGCCATAGGGCTAACAGTCTGCCTTGTCTGGGGCCCGCGTGGAAAACCCTTTATGGAAAGTAAAGAATTTCGGCAATGACATACGCCACCCCATAGGGTGAAGCCGTGGATTTCTCGCGACTCGCGCCAGTGGTGCCCGCTTCACTGCGCCTGCACCGAGTGTCACTACATCTCACCTCGCCCGTACAGGCTGCCCATGGGCTCCATGGCGAGCGCAATGTGGTGCTGGTGGAACTGAACGAGGGCTGGGGCGAATGCGGAGCACCTAACAACCCTGCCTATTCCGGCGAATCGGCCGATGCCGCCTACGAAGCGCTCTCCGACATCTTTTTCCCACTCTTGAAATCGCAATTCACTACGCGTGAAATTCCCATGAGCGCACTCGACCTGCGTGCTCTTATTGGCGAACACCACCCCGATGCTCTGGTGCGCTTTCCCATGGCTGTTGCCGCGCTCGAGATGGCGCTGCTCGATGCTCAATTGCGTGCCGACAACATTGACTTCACGCAGTGCTTCACCACTCGCGAAACTGGTGATGCACTTGCCGGGGCCACCTTAGGTAACACTGGTTCACTCGATGAGTTAGCGCTGAGCGCTGCTGTTGCTGTGCGCGAAGGTTATGGCCGCATCAAAATGAAAATTGCGCCGAACTACGACATTGAACCCATTCGTGCCGTGCGCAGTGCGCTCCCCGACCACGTGATGCTTGTTGCCGATGCCAATGGTTCTTATAGCGCAGACGACCTTGCCCATGTGGCAGCACTGCATGAACTGGGTCTCGACTTGGTGGAACAGCCCTTTGCTGCACACGACACCGCTACTCACCAGGCACTTGTTGCTACGGCCACTGTGCGTGTAGCGCTTGATGAAGGTGTGCGCACAACAGAAGACGCTCTTCATGCAGCGCTTAACCACGAGTGCACCGACATCACCTTGAAGCCGGCAAAGTTTGGGTACCCCGCATGTGTGCGGCTGTTGAACGAATGTCACGAGCAAGGAATTGATGCATGGGTCGGCGGCATGTTCGACACCGGTGTTGCGCGATGGGCCAATGTGCGTTTGGCAACACATCGTGGGGCCACCTTGGCTTCCGATATTGGTTCGTCATCGCGATATTGGGCGAGCGATATCACCACGCCTGTAGAAACAATTGAGGGGAAAGCACATATTTCACACCTCGCTGAGGCGGGTCTCTCGGGTACCCCACTATTGTGAACCCCGTGACGTATCAATTTCTCACTGCTGAATGGATTGCCGCTGCTCGCGAAATTCGCGACAAGTACAAAGATCAGGTGCCGCCCCTTACTGTTGTGTTGAAAATCAACATGGTCATTACTCAAGCACCCTTTGGTGAGGGCACCGTGAAGGGCTTCATTGATACCTCTTCGGGCGACATGGCATTAGAACTCGGCGAAGTAGCCAATGCCGAAGCCACTGTGACCACCGATTATGAAACAGCGAGCAAGTTGTTTGTTGACCAAGACCCATCTGCAGTGATGCAAGCCTTCATGTCGGGAAAAATTAAAATTGATGGCGACATGATGAAGGTCATGGGGTTACAAACAGCGATTCCACAAACTGGTGACGCTGCAGCAATTGCAGTGGCAATTGCC
>CAIOHI010000359.1 GCA_903858075.1 uncultured Actinomycetes bacterium | reverse complement strand
TTTGACAATTGGCACGGCTTTGACATTCTCGATCGCAAGCGCGTTGTGCGTCCGCGTGAATCCATTGAATGGACACGTCGCATGGTTCGTGAATGCGGCATCTTCTCGGGTATTTCAGCGGGCGCGGCATTGGCCGGCGTGGCCAAAGTTGCCAGCGAGATCGATGAAGGCACGATTGTTTTCATCGTCTGCGATGGTGGATGGAAGTATCTCTCGACCGGTGCCTACACCGACGATTTGGATGAGGCTGAAGCCCGCGCCGAAAAGATCATTTACTTCTAGTTTTCGCAATTTCTTCCCGCCACCGCACAATCACTGTGGGGGAGCATTTAAAGGAGAGGTTGCTGTAGTGGGTGGCCCCTCTTTAGCTCACACATGGATGAAGACGTGCGGGACTAAAAACTTGATCGGCTGATCCCGAGCTCGCAGCGTTCACGTCGTCGGTCTACGAGTCTCCCAAGTTTGGTGAGCTCTTCTGGCAGAACTAGAAAACTAGACATCAATATCTCCCAAAGATTTTTAACTAACCAGATTCAACCTCAAACAGGGATACCAGAAATGGGGTAGTTGGAGGATGGTGGCCTATTAGTGGCTAGTACAAGCAGACATGCGATGCCATGCCTCAGGTTCACATAATGTGCATGTATGACCTTTGACCGCATGATCGTTCTCGACTTTGAAACCACAGGGCTCAAGCCAGGATATCGGCCATTGGAAATTGCCTGGGTGGAATTCGACAGCAACTTCAATGAAGTTGAGCAGGTGAACTCACTCATCAATCCGCACATTCCTATAGAGCCGGAGGCGCTACGAACACATGGCATCTCGGCTGAAATGCTGGTGAATCAACCTTCGCTCGACGACTTCCTCAAGAAAACACATGCAGGAAAGTTTGCTGACGAACACGTGCTTGTTGTTGCACACAATGCGTTGTACGACGTTCCCATGTTCCTGCCATATTGCAAGAAAATTACCGCACTATGCACTATGCGCCTTGGCCAAACGCTCTATCCCGACGCTGAAAACCACAAGTTGCAAACACTCGCCACGCTGCTCAATGTGGACATAGAACCAACCCACCGCGCACTTGACGACGCACTTACCAGTTTTTACCTCATGAAAAACATCGCTACTGCACACGGTATGTCAATAGGTGAAATGCTCTCACTTATTCTGAGTGCATCTCTCGATAGCCCCATGCCCTTTGGCAAACACAAGGGAACCAAACTCAAAGACTTGCCCTCTGATTACGTGAGATGGCTCACAGAGAACCTCGAACCTGGCCACTGGGTACTCGAAGCCCTACTGGGGCGGTAGGAAAAAGATCGTGCGCGTTGCCACTTGGAACCTCAACACATGGATCAACCGCAAAAACGGGATTGACAATTTGGTGCCATGGAATTGGGCCGACACTCACCTAGCCGCCGACCTCGTCATTTTCACTGAAGCAGCCACTCCGCCACCCCCTGAAGTACGCGCGCAAGGCTGGAATGTGGTGCACCGGCCCGGTGGTTTTCCAAACCGCAGTAGTTGGGGGACTCTCATCGCTGGGCGCAACATGCGCATTGAACATCTCACCCATGTGGGCAAGAAGAAGTATGAACTTGACACTAAATTCCCTGGTTCGCTTACCGCAACCGATGTTTGGGTGAATGATGAATATTTCGCCTGTGTTGTTGGCTTGTATTTGCCCTATCGCAAAGACGCGAAAAAAGAATTCATTGGTCACCCGAGCTCGGACCTAGTAGCGCTGAAGAAAGACTTTGAGGAGATTCTTGAGCATTGCGATGCATCCCTCATCGTCGCTGGCGACCTGAACGATATTCACAGGCGCGTTCCTAAGCCCCTTAAGGCACTTGGTCTGGTCGATCCTTTCAAAGGTTACGATCACATCACATTTCGCCAAGATTGGAACGACAACGGACTCTTTCGCATGGACTACATCTATATGACTCCGAATCTTCAATCTTGCGTCACCGCCCGTTCAGGCGGAATGGATGATTTCCCGGACGCATTCAACGTGAGCGACCATGCGCCATTACTTGTAGAAATTGATGTGTAACTCCTAGGCATCTTCACCTGCGATCCCTCTTACGCCCACGGTGTAGCATTTCAAAAACATGATGCACCTATTTCACAGTCCGCAGATTGAGCCGCTTCTTGAGCAGTTAGCACAACGCCTATCTTCTCCTCTTGAAGACCCTTTTGCCCCCGAACTCGTGGTGGTGCCGTCGAGCGATATGGCTCGCTACCTAAAGCGTGAACTCGCCCGCACACTCGGCGCAACCAATGGCAACAATGGCATTGTCTCCAACATCACTTTCATTTACCCACGGCAATTGGTGAATGCCACCACCACTGAACCCACAGGTCTCAAGCACAGCGAGTGGGATGCCAACAGCCTCATGTGGAACATCATCGATACATTGCTTACACACAAGAACATCTCGGTTCCTGGTTTCACTGAAGCACCACTAACCGTTGCGCGCCGCGCAGCCGACCTGTTTGACCGTTATGCATCGCACCGCCCTGAAATGCTCAACCACTGGAGCCGGGGCGGCATTGATGACGGTACACAAACTAATGACAAGCCGAACGACGTCGCCAAAGACCAACGCTGGCAAAAAGAACTCTTTGCTGAAGTGTCGAAGAAGTTTACTGCAGCTGGGCTTCCCCCACGCGCGCTCGACAACTTAGAAAACTTCGCCGAAGCATTGCAACATCTGCCCGAGGGCGCCACCGCGCCGGCTCGCCTCAGCGTGTTCGGAATCACCACACTTAGCCGTGCAGCCCGCCACATTCTGGAAGTGCTCGGCAGAGCCTGCGATATGCACATATATCTGGTGTACGCCGCCGGCGAACTATGGCCAGAACCTTGCACTCATGAAGCGTTACTTCGTGACAAGTTTCCTGCAACATCCATTCAGCACCCACTGACCAGCCGCTGGGGAGCACAGGTGCTCGAAAACGCAGCCGTATTCGGAAAAGTGGAACGCAAGTATTTACCCAGCACAACCGTAGGCAATTCACTTTTGCATCACGTACAAAACAGCATCGTTGCCGACACCTACCAAGATGTTGCACTCAGTGTTGATGCACGCAAAGCACTACGTGCAGCAAGCGACGGATCACTACAAGTGCACGCCTGTTACGGCCTTGCTCGTCAAGTGGAAGCATTGCGCGATGCATTCCTCCACGAACTCAACAACAACCCACAGTTGCAACTGCGCGACTTCGCCATTTTGTGTGCCGATATTGATGCAGCAGCTCCTATCATTAGCGCAGTCTTCGCCCCGCATGCATCGGCCGGCAGCACATTGCCATCGCTTCCTATCAACGTGCTTGGCAATAGTGCATCAACCCGCAACCCGCTCATTGAAGCATTCATTGCAGTACTGCATTTGCTCACCAGCCGCTGCTCACCTACCGATGTACTCGATGTTGCACACTTGCCCGCGGTGCGCCGTACCTTTAACTTCGACGACGACGCCCTTACGCTCATAGCTACATGGGCTGACGACCTTGCCATTCGCTACGGACTCAATGCTGCATTGCGTTCCGAGCACTGGAGCATTAGCGCCACCAACAACATTGGAACCTGGGACGCCGCACTCAACCGCCTCATGATGGGCATCGCTATTCCGGGTGAAATTGACCGCGTCGGCCCCGGCAACATAGTTCCTTATGACGGCATTGGCGGCAGCGACATGCACGTTGCCGGAACTGTGTCAGAATTTATTGCCCGCGTCATGAAGTTTGTGGAAACAGTGAACGCAATTGACGCTAACCGGAAGCCGATCGGCATTTCAGTACAACATTTCTGCACCACGTTGTACAGCATTATCGACAGCTTCCTGGAAGTGTCTTATAAAGATGCTCCCAGCATGGCTCGCTTGCATCAGGCCATCAACTCATTCCAGCGTGACGCCGAAAAGTCACTTATACATAGCGACAAAACATTCATGGTGAATGAACTCGTTGCTGCACTCGATGCCTACTTCAACGACGAGCGCGCTCTCTTCGGCAACAAGTTTGAATCCATAACCGTTGCGCCTCTCGATGGCCAGCAACACATTCCCTATCGTGTGCTCGCCATTCTCGGTGCCGACGAACGCGCATTTGCCGGTGCACACAGCGACGGCGATGACGTACTTGCCAACAACCCCTGCGTGGGCGAGCCCATGTACTCACTCGACGGCCGCCAGCGCTTACTCAACGCCGTGATGTCGGCACGCAACACGCTGATCAGCACCTGCACCGGTGCCGATATTTCCAACAACAAGGAAACCCCCCTCGCTGTTCCCGTGCAAGAACTCATTGAGTTCATCGACACCCTCCTGCACGCACGCGCCAACAACCCGTATGGCACTCAACAGCTCGTAGTACGCCACCCGCGCCAAAACTTCGATGGCTCCACACTTACCTCTGGTCTCGTGTATGCCAACACGCCATTTACATTCGACCCGCAAGCAAAAGAAGCTCACGACGTATTGCACGGTCTCGTTGCACCTGTTGCACCTGTTGCACCGGTAGCCACCGCAACACCTCCGCCGCCGCCAACACAAGCAGCACCCACACTTAAAAACCTTGTGCAGGTCATTACTAACCCTGCCGAGT
>CAIOHI010000358.1 GCA_903858075.1 uncultured Actinomycetes bacterium | reverse complement strand
GGGTTGGGGAGTTGAACGCAATGTCAACGGCGGTAGCAGCATGCTTGCAATTTTCTCAATGTGGGCGGTTGCTGGTCATTTCGGAGTCGAGGGAAGTGGAGTGCTTGGCTCAACCTCACGATCAACGACGGCACGTATTGATGCTTTGTTGCCCGATGTACACGGGGTGCGAGCAGCAGTGAACATGAACCATGTAGGACGTTGGCTGAATTCCGATGAACCGCCCTCGGTTCTATTAGTTCAAGGTGCTAACCCCGCTGTTACGGCGAATGATCAAAAACTCATGTTGTCTGGCCTTGCCAACGAAGATGTTTTTACCGTGGTGCATGACCAAGTGATGACCGATACGGCTAGGTATGCAGATGTCGTGTTGCCGGCGACCACGCAATTTGAAGTTAATGACATGGCGGGAAGTTACGGTTCGTTTGTATTGCAGCGAGTCAACAAGGTTATTGAGCCAGTAGGAGAGTCGCGCAGTAACGATTGGCTGGGCCGAGAATTGGCAATGCGTCTTGACGTGGAGATTTCGACGCCAAAAGCCGAAGATATTGAAGCGATGCAAGATTTCGTGGTACTGACGCCTCAAAACAGTGTTCAGTTTCGAGATGCTTTCCCCGATGGCCTGAAAGCACAACTGTTCTCGCCCGATTCTGAATTGCCATTACCTTCGCCGATGATAGGACGAGGTTCTACTGGTTTGTTTCTGCGACTTCTTACTTCTGCAACCGCACGCACGGTGAACTCAATGTTTGCTGAGTATGACCCTCCGTTGGCTGCTGTCTCGGTTCACCCAATAGATGCAACAGAGCGAAACCTCACAGATGGTGACATGGTTGTTGTGTCAAACAGCCTCGGCACTGTGACGCTACCTATTTCAGTTGATGCGCGTATGCGAGTCGGGGTTTGTGAGATTCCAAAGGGTTTATGGATGCGTCACGTTACTAACGGCATGGTGTCGAACGCTTTGATCTCAGATGGGGTCAATGACTTAGGTGGCGGGGCGTGCTTCAATGAAGCGTTAGTTCTGATTGAGAAAGTGGCATCCAATGAGTGAGATCTTCACAAAAGTAGAGAACCTTGCAAAGCGGGGAGTGATTGTTGAATTCAAAGAATTCATCAATAGAGGAAACGTCATTGACTTGGCAGTGGCATTCGTGATGGGTGCTGCCTTTAAGACTGTTGTTGACTCATTTGCAGGGAGTGACAAAGGCCCTGGAATTTTGGGGGGCTTTATCGGAGCCATCTTTGGTGGGCAACAACCAGATTTCTCAAAGAAGGTTCTCACCATCAATGGCAGTGATATTCCGTTCGGGGCCTTTGCCACATCAGCTATGAACTTCTTTTTTGTCGCTCTTGCGTTGTTCATGGTTGTGAAGCTCTACAACCGATTTCGTTCGAATGATGACAAAGAGAAGGCTGCTCTTAACACCAATGATTTATTGGTCGAAATTCGTGACGAGTTACGTGCAACTCGTAATAACGACTAGCAATAGTAAAGGTGCCCCTTTTATGGGGTGTTTTGCCAATAGCCTTGGGGGGTCATGTCAGCCCCCCGCTTTCGCACTTTTGCAACTTTGATTGCCCTCTCAGGCATTGTGTCGTCATGTGTTGGCTTAGGCAGCGGTTCTGAAACGCTTAGCTTGACCAATATTGGTCGCATTCCTGGTGTTGGTTCATCTGGCGCCGTTGTTGTCGATGGTGTGAAAGCAAGTTTGGCAAACCTGAGTGGCCCAATCATTGGCACCGTCGCTACCGGGAATCGGGTCCTCATTATCGGTGATTCCATCATTGCAGGAACAGCAAGCCGTTACGGCGGGACCATGTGTGCTGGTCTAGTGCCTCTCGGTTGGCGCGTGGCCGTTGAAGCAGAAGCAGGGAAAATGACCGGCTTTGGTCGCACAGTTTTACGTGATCGGCTGTACGAGGGCTGGGACGCCGCCGTTGTG
>CAIOHI010000357.1 GCA_903858075.1 uncultured Actinomycetes bacterium | reverse complement strand
GGCCTGTGGCCGGAACCCAACTGGCGTCAATGTGGATCACTATTGACCCAGTACCCAAACATGAATGTCTTGAATATATTGCTGGTTCGCATCGTGAAACGCTGTACGACGGGTTCGACCCGCCGCGTGCGGCGGAAGATCCCACCTTGCCGTTCTACGGTGAGGGTTTCCCGAGGCTTCCCGATATCGAAGCTAACCGCACACAGTGGGATATTCGCTCGTGGGACATCACCCCGGGAGACGTAGTTATATTCCACCCAGGCGTGTTGCACGGTGGTGGGCCAACATCCGAGGGGCGTCGCCGGCGAACCTTGTCGGTGCGTGTGTTTGGTGAAGACGTTGTCTTTGATGAACGACCAAAAAGCCGTCCAACAGTTCCGCGCACACCGGGTCTTGAGTTGGTCTTAAAGCCAGGTGACCCGCTTCGTCATCCGTACTACCCGCGGTTGCGCCCAGTACCTGAAAATCAACGCCAAAATTTCTTTGAGTAGAGCAGTCTGCGCTGGGCGCGAAGCTAGAAAAGTTGTAACTGGCGGGCACGTTCCGCAATTGCCGTGCGGCCTTCAATTTGTAGTGCTTTATAGATCGCAATTGATTCTTGTCGCACGGTGGAATGACTGAACCCCAGTTGATGGGCGATCTCATTGATGGTGAGATCCTGGAGCAAGCCGTTCATCACAGTGATCTGACGCGATGTCAGACCCATGCTGGCCGCAAGAGATGTACGCGCAGTGGTGAGAGCAATGCGACCTCGTTGTGCGCGCCACTTCATTTCACTGGATTCGGCCTGAACGATGATGTTCTCAGGAACTAACTCGATTGCTCGCACCGGATCGACCTCGGCAAGTAATTCTAAAATATCGACCGAGCAAGCAAGGTCCCACAAATGGTCACCGATGCGCCGGCACTCATTTCGTGCCATCAGCAAATCATCAATAGCGCCTGTGAGGTCGCCGGAAGCATGTTTGGCAAGTGCGCAATAGCGACGTGCCGGACCTCTGATGGTGTTGCCGATGTAGGTGACATGATGCCGTGAATATGGCTCGAGGAGGGCGGCACTTTGAGCCGCAATGTCGAAGCGTTTGAGTAGATGTGCTGCCTCTGTCAACATCGTGACGGTGGGTAGCCACCCAGCTTCTTTTTCGGAGTCTTTGAGAATATCTAATGTGTCTGAAATGAGTTGCTCAGCCGTTGCAACATTGCCGAGTGAAGCGTTTGCAAGTGCCGCAAGAGAGCGTGCGTAGTGATTTGCGAGGAGCTGGGTTTCACCTTGAAACACTGCCGAGAGTTCGGGAGGGATGATGGACTCAATGAGTATGAGGGATTGCTGCTCGAGTGTGATGACGAGCCGACCGGGTTCATCTGCTATCTGGCCTCTGCTAAATACCTGCTGTGCTTCTTGGCCGGCTTCTGAAAATTTTCCTTGCGAAATGAGGCGGCCTGTATATATAAAACCGCTCCACCATTGCGCAATGAACGACCCTCCTGCGTGAGCCGCAGAACGTAATTGCTGAATTTCAAGGTCGGCTCGAATGAAGTCGCCATTTTCCATCAGGTCGAGAATGTGGCAAAAGTGTGCGGGCTCATCAAAGATGCCACCAGATCGTGACAGATCAACTGCTTGCTCGGTGGCAGCAAGGCGTTGGGAAAGATATGCCGGTGAGCGGTGCGACTCGCGCCACGCCAAAAGAGCTTCGATGCGGGTGTCATTTTCAATCTCTGCACTCAAATTGGAAAAAGCTTCTTCGCGTGCATCAGTTGCTAGTTGGCGAGCGAGCGTTGCATTGACATTCCAGTTCCACGCAACAGAGTCAGTTGAGTCTGTTCGTTCATTGTCAGAAATTTGTGATCCGAATGAGGTGATGAGTTCAGAACCGGATGTAACGGAGACATAATCTTCGGTGGGAACAAGCAAGACGGCCTGAGAATAAGCACTCAGAAGTTTGATTCGCATATTTGGAGACAAATCATCTCGCTTGACTCTCTCAAATGCAGAAATAATAGGTGCGCGATCTGGAGTGAAGTCGCTACGGGCGGCCCATTGCATAAGAGCTTCTGCTTCTAATTCTGCATCATCCAATGCGCGGGCAAGTGTGCTGGCGAGCTCTGCATTCTTTCTTCCTTCAACACGGCGACCAAGTGCAATTTGTGACTTGGCCAAATAGATGAGAAGTTGAACTCGCTCAAGGGCAGTGTGTTCCGAGTTCTCCAGTAGCCAAATAGATGATTCTGCGATGCTCGCATGGTCACCAATAGATTGAGAAATGTGAAGGGCGCTTTGGGCTAATGATTTCGCTAAATCTAGGTCTACAGATTTTTCAGATTGAGATAGGTGGGCCATCGCAGCCTGAAAACGGGTCTCGTGGGCCAAAGTGACTGCGGCTGCACCGTGGTAGGTACTGCGTTGTACGTATGACATACGTGAAATAAGCCGCTGCGTAAACAATGCATGTGAGAAGTTGTATTGCTCGTTTTTTAGTGCCAATAAGCCAATGCGTTCGGCACGTATTAACGCATCGGTAATGACGCTTTCCTGGACGCCAAGAAAAGTGAGAGAGAGAAACAAGATTCTTCTGTCTCCATTTAACCCCAGTATGGCTGCCATTGAAATAATGTCTTCGTCGTCTTTGAGAAGATTTATTCTTTGATCGAGAATGCTTTCTAATTCGCGAGGAATTCTGATTTCGCTCAGTGAGTGAATGTTTGAATCGAGACGCGCAATTTCAAGAAGGAAAAACGGGTTTCCGTTAGTGAGACCCTGTAACGAGTTTTCTAAATTTGATGGAAGCGTGGCTTTCGTTGCCTGGGAAACCAACTGGGAAGTTTCTGTTCGGGATAGTCCAGCTAATTGAACATGCTCCATCAGGTGCGACAAGGTGCGTATCTGGGCAATTGCTCCGGAGTCTTCGAAATCATCAAGTAGGCGAGTGCTCGCGAGGAATCCAACTCCGAGCCCAGTTCCATAGTCAAAGAGATGGAGCATTGCTACCGAGCTCAGATAGTCACACCATTGCAAATCGTCAATCAGGATGATGCTTGGGCGCTCAGCAATGAGGTCTAATGCCTGTCGACCAAATCGAAAACGATCTGTATCAGATTGAAACGAAGCAGGCTGAGGAATATCAAACAGTGCTCCGAGACGTGAAAAGAGCGCAAAGGGCTCATTGACGTCACTCTCAGAACACCGTAAAGAAATCGTTCTGACCGAACGTGATCTCGCGCGAGCAACTGCTTCACGTAAGAGGTGAGATTTTCCGATCCCTGGTTCACCTGAGAACAGCAATGACCCACCATTGCGGCTCGTCACCTTGGCCAGCAGAGAATTGATAGCAAGTAATTGCTGCTCTCTGCCGACGGTAGATGTGTGGGTTACTTCAAAAGACATCGAGAATATTGTACGTGTAATTTACTGATGATCTGCCGACAAAATGGAGTGGTCAAAGATGGATCTGCGATGGTCATTTCTTATTTTGCCTTTGCATTATCT
>CAIOHI010000356.1 GCA_903858075.1 uncultured Actinomycetes bacterium | reverse complement strand
CGCGCCAAAGCATCGGGCAAGCCCGGGTACGACGGCTTCAGCCGTGACCGTGGTTTAGAGGCTGGTCCTGGCCGTGTCTTGCGTTTCCGTGTGCCGGCGGGGGAAACAGTGGTGCACGACCTCGTGCGTGGTGAAGTGAAATTCGATAACGCCACCATTGAAGACTTTGTACTCTTGCGCGGTAACGGATCGCCAATGTTCCTTCTTGCCAACGTGGTTGATGACCAAATAATGAACATCACACATGTTGTGCGTGCAGAAGAGCACTTGCCAAACACTCCAAAGCAGCAAATGATTTGGAACGCGCTCAATGTTGCTCCGCCTACGTGGGCACACGTTCCTGTGCTCGTTAATGAACAGCGCAAAAAGTTGTCGAAGCGTCGCGACAAAGTTGCAGTAGAGCAATATCGCGAAGAGGGCATTCTTCCTGAATCAATGGTGAACTACCTCATGACCTTGGGCTGGGCGCCCGCCGGCGACACAGAAATTGTTCCGTGGCAACACATTGTTGACACATTCCGCTTGGAAGATGTGAACCATTCGCCAGCATTTTTCGATATTCAAAAATTGCAGGCGTTCAATGGCGAATACATTCGCAAAATGCCCCTGGAAGTTTTCATTGCAGAGTGTGAACCATTCCTCACCGGTGAAACCATGCCGTGGCCCGGAGGTAACTTCAAGCAAGACATTTTCCGTGGTATGGCCGAGTTAGTGCAAACTCGAGTAACTGCACTCACCGAAGTGCCTGCGATGGTCGACTTCTTCTTTCTTGACGAGCCCGCAATTGACGATGCCTCTTGGGCAAAGGCAACAAAAGACGAGTGGGCGAGTGCAGTGCTCAGCGAAACACAAACCGCGTATGCAACTGCAGAGTGGAATCACGATTCGCTCAAAGCAGTCATTGAGCAGGTGGGCGAAAAGCACGGCCTCAAGCTCGGAAAAGTGCAAGCTCCAATTCGTGTTGCTATTACGGGTCGCACAGTTGGGCCACCACTTTTTGAATCACTTGAACTTTTGGGTCGTGAAACAACCCTTGCGCGTTTAGCAGCGGCATCGCAGCGGCTCGCAAAGTAATAACACCTTTGCTATGAAACGTGCAGCACAAGTTCTTGCAATGATCATGTGCGTTGGTTCGTTATACGTGGGTCTAACGGTGTTTGAAGTGTGGCGTGTTGGGCACACCCAATCAACTACGCAAGTCGATGCCATAGTGGTCATGGGAGCTGCGCAATACGACGGTGTTCCCTCTCCGCTTCTCAAAGCACGGCTCATGCATGCTTTAGATCTGTGGAAGCAAAAAGTAGCGCCACGCATTGTTCTCACCGGAGGCAACAAACCCGGTGACCGCTTTACTGAAGCGTCGGCATCGGCAATCTTTTTGCGTCAGCAAGGAGTTCCGCAAGAGGATCTACTGCAAGAGTCGGCATCGCGTTCCACCTACGAGGCGCTGCGAAATATGAGAGACCTCGTGAAGAATGACTCCGACTTCATAGAAATTGAACACATTGTGATTGTGACCGACCCGTATCACGAGCTCCGCTCACGCCTGACGG
>CAIOHI010000355.1 GCA_903858075.1 uncultured Actinomycetes bacterium | reverse complement strand
TTCTCCCCCGACCTCACCCTGAGGTGGAGCGGTATCGCTGCTGCCACGCCTCAATTAGCCGATGAAATCGCATCGATCATCGGTGGAAATCCTGCAGTATCGAGTAACGGCTAGTTAAAGAAACCTTTTAACGCCTGCGCCATTTCGCGCCGATGCGGAGCGCCGGAAGGCAACATGTCGACCATGGTGATTGAAGTGTGTATGTGGCCGCGTGCTTCCACGTGTTCTACCTTCACTCCTGCTTGCATGAGCGCACGTGCATACGCATTACCTTCATCGCGCAAAGGGTCGAACTGACATGTCACCAACATTGTTGGCGGCAACCCCGCAAGTGATGCGGCAAGCAACGGTGAAGCTTGCGGGTTCTTGCGTTGCTCTGGAGTGGCGTAGTGATTCCAGAACCATTCCATGAGCAACTTGGTGAGAATAAATCGCTCTCCATTTTCTTTATGTGAAGCGTGTTGATGCGAACCATCGGTCACAGGGCACAACAAGAGTTGACCACTGAGTTGTGGCCCACCTTTGTCGCGAGTCATTTGTGCAGTAACTGCAGCAACGTTGCCACCAGCACTCCAACCAGCCACTGCAATTTTTTCTGAAATGCCGCCTAGGGCCGCAGCATTGGCGTGCACCCATTTCAATGCAGCAAAGCCATCTTCTGCTGCTGCAGGAAACGGCGCTTCAGGAGCATGTCGGTAATTCACCGAAATAATGAGCGTGTTCGACTGCGCACACAGGTCACGACATAGTGGGTCGTCTGATGTATGACTGCCAAACACCCAACCGCCACCGTGGAAATACACAGCAATAGGGTGCGGGCCAGGTGTTGCAGGGCGATACAAACGATATTCAAGGTTGCCAGCTGCCCCTTGCAAAACGCCATCAGAGATTTCACCAACTTCGGGGCCACTAGGGCGCATTGCCGACGATGCTTCGGAAAATGCACGAGCCTCGGTGGGGCTCATGGTTTCCATCGCGGGCAAATTGAGCGTTGAAATAAAGTCGAGCACCATGTCAACGTCGGGCTGCACTTCTCGTATTAACCCATCGTTGCATTGCTTGTTCGCTCCACTAGCAAGCTCAAAGCCGAGGTAGCCCTTCGCTACTACTTCTTCGCATGCCATGCGATAGCGACCCACACCACCTATATAAGGGAACATCACGCGTGGTTTACCGGGAACGTTTGCACCCATGTACCACGAGTTTGCTTCTTGGAAAATGGTGATGTCGGCGCAATCGGTGCAATGCACACGCCAGCCTTCTTCAGCAAGAGGAGTCGGTTCAATAGTGTCGAAACCTTTTTCACGCATGTGCACCAACGTGTCGCGAATCCAATCGACGTGTTGCTCAATGGACACCATCATGTTCGACAACACCGATGGGCTGCCTGGCCCCGTGATCATGTACAGGTTAGGGAAACCAACTGATGTGAGACCCAAGTATGTGAGTGGGCCATTTTCCCACTTGTTTTTGAGTGTCACGCCATTTTTCCCAGTGATGTTGGCGCTGACAATTGCGCCAGTCATTGCATCGAAGCCAGTGGCGTACACAATTGCATCGAATTCCTTTGACTCTTTGCCAAAGTCAATTCCTGTTTCCGTAATGCTGCGAATAGGACTTGTATTCAAGTCAACAAGTCTCACGTGTGGTTTGTTGAATGTTTCAAAATACCCCGTATCCATACATGGGCGCTTTGTTCCGTAACCATGTTTGTATGGGCTTAACAGTTCAGCAACTTCTGGGTCTTTTACTACCGAGCGCACTTTCATACGCATGAACTCGGCAACAACATCGTTTGCCTTGCGATTAATTGCTGAGTCCATGAAGGTGTTACCCAATGACAACAGCTCACCTTTTTGCCATGCCTTTTCCAGCATCTCAAAGGCTTCTTCTTGCGTCACTGACAATGCAGAAACAGTTGAGTCTTCCAAAGGCACACCAGTACCTGAATAGCGAGCCTCATGTTGATACGTCACACGATCTGCTTTCAAGCGTTCAATGCGATCTTGCGGAGCGGGCCCGTTAAATGCAGGCATTGAGAAGTTCGGTGTGCGTTGAAAGATCACAAGTTCTTTTGCTTGCTCAGCAATGTGGGGAATTGATTGGATGCCCGACGAACCTGTACCAATTACTGCAACGCGCTTACCTGTGAAGTCGACTCCTTCATGTGGCCAACGGCCAGTGACATACACATTGCCAGTGAATTTTTCAGTTCCAGCGATGTCGGGTTCTTTGGGTACCGACAAACAACCCGTTGCCATTACATAATGCTGGCAAGTAATTGTTTCGCCAGTTGACGTGTGAATACTCCACCGTTTTGCGACTTCATTCCACTGCGCGCCATCAACCCGCGTGTTGAATTCAATACCTGAATACAGGTCATGCTTTTTTGCAATGAACTGCGCGTAACGCAGAATCTCTGGTTGAGCGGCATGTTTTTCCGACCACTGCCACTGTTCATGAAGTTCGGGGTCCCATGTGTACTGGTAATCGGTGGTAGCAATATCGCAGCGTGCCCCGGGGTACCTATTCCAATACCAGGTGCCACCCACGTCATCGCCTGCTTCGAGCACACGATGAGTAAAACCAGTTTTCCGCAGTTCATGCAAAAGGTACATTCCGGCAAAGCCAGCACCTACAACCACAACATCAACATCTGATTGCGCCATCACTGCCCCCTTATATATAGGCCACGGCGAATCCCCCGATACGCCTTCCCTAGTCTCTCAGATCTCAAGCGCCTCC
>CAIOHI010000354.1 GCA_903858075.1 uncultured Actinomycetes bacterium | reverse complement strand
TTCAATACCTTCGCTATGGAGCATCTCTGCGGCTTCCAATGCATTGCCAACCATTTTTCCAATTGCCAAGATACATATTTTTTTATTAGGTGAGGTACGCAGTTCGCGAGCGAGAAGCCCACTGCCAATATCGCTTGGTGCAACATTGCGAACAACGCCCTTGGGGTATCTAATGACAACTGGCCCGTCATCAGCCAATGTAAAGGCATCGTGCAGCATCTGTTGTAGATCTTGCGCGCTCGACGGCGCGAGCACTCGCATTCCGGGAACCTTGGAAAGTAATGCCATGTCGTAAACGCCGTGGTGGCTCGGGCCGTCATCTCCGGTGATGCCAGCACGGTCGAGGCAGAAAATAACAGGGGCTTTGTGAAGAGCAACGTCATACACCACTTGGTCCCATGCGCGAGACAAGAAAGTGCTGTACAGAGCGACGACAGGACGAAGGCCTGAGAGCGCCATTCCGGTTGCGGCGGTGACGGCATGTTGTTCTGCAATACCTACATCGAAAAAGCGATCGGGAAATTTTTGCTGAAAGGCAATGAGCCCGGTGGGCCCAGGCATTGCCGCGGTGATTGCCACAATGCGGTTGTCGAGCGATGCTTCTTGAATCAATGTTTCAGCAAATGCTTGGGTGTAACCCGTGGGCACCGATTTAGGGGGCCCATTTTGTGGGTCAAAGACAGGTGCATCGTGAAGATGTTTTTCGTCGTCATCTTCTGCCGGAGAGTAGCCACGGCCTTTTTGCGTAATGACATGCAAAAGAATTGGTCCTTCGGCAACGCGTTGTTCTGCGGAGCGCAGAGCTTTCTCAAGCGCTTCAATATTGTGGCCATCGATAGGGCCGATATAGCGAATTCCTAGCGCCTCGAAGAACCCTGGCGGCTGAAGAAATTCACGCACTGCTGCTTTGACCGCTATCACACTGCGTTCTGCTTGTTTGCCAACTGCGGGCAATCGACGCATGAATCGTTCAAAGCGTCGCTGGCGACGCACGTAAGTGGGGTTCAGTCGAATCTTCGTGAGGTTCTTCGACAAGAGACCAGATACTTTGTCGGCAGCGGTGATGTTGTCTTCGCCAATGCTGAGCGATGAAATTGTTGGGGCGTAACTTCTGCCGTTGTCATTTAAAACAATGATGACTTTGCGACCAGAGTGACCCAAGTTGTTGAGTGCTTCGTAAGCCATTCCGCCCGTCATTGACCCATCGCCAATGACCGACACGATGTGGCGATGTGCGGGCGTCTCTCCTGCTAACTCTGCAAGGTCGCGGGAAACCGCCATGCCGTAGGCATAGGAGAGCACGGTAGAAGCATGACTGTTTTCAATGAAGTCGTGCTCGCTCTCTTCTCGATTCGGGTAACCCGACAGCCCACCTTCTTGGCGTAAGCGTGCAAAGTCGGGAGCGCGACCAGTGACGAGTTTGTGTATGTAAGCCTGGTGGCCTGTATCCCATAACACGGCATCGAGGGGGCTCTCGAAAACTCTATGCAGTGCCAACGTGAGCTCTACCGCTCCCAAGTTTGAGCCTAAGTGCCCGCCTGTTTCAGAAACAGACTGAACAATGAACTCGCGAATCTCTGTAGCCAATACGTTGACCTCTGCTGTGCTGAGGTGACGAAGGTCGATTGGGTGGTGGATATCGGCGAGCGCCATAGCAACACGACGCTATCGCCCCATATTGGGCTGGGCATATTTGGTCGTGATTCTTTGTGACAAAGATGACTACCGTGGCGTGATGAACCCATATTCTTTTTCACTTGCAGGCAAGACTGCGCTCGTCACTGGTGGCAACGGTGGCATTGGCCTCGGTATGGCAAAAGGCCTTGCCGCGAATGGGGCAAATATAGTCATTTGGGGTACCAATTTAGAGAAAAACACTGCGGCTACTCAAGAACTCATTGGTTTCGGAACCAGTGTTCTGGCACTCCAGTGCGACGTTGGTGACGAGGCTCAAGTCCGTGCCAGTTTTGATACCACGGTGAATGAATGCGGTCGTATTGATGCGTGTTTCGTGAACGCAGGTGTTGGTGGTAAGGCGCCAAGTTTTGCCGAGATGAGCACGGAGGAATGGGACCGCGTCATGCGTGTAAATCTTGATGGTGCTTTTTTCACTGCCCAAGAAGCCGTGCGTCACATGGTTCCCAATGGTGGTGGCTCCATTGTGTTCACTACCTCGGGGTCGGCATTTTATGGTCAACAAAAAGGACAGCATTATGGGGCGTCAAAGGCCGGGCTTGTTGCAATGTCGAAAGCCATTGCGGTAGAGCATGCGCGTCACGGTATTCGTAGTAACGCCATCTTGCCGGGGTGGATAGAAAGTGAAATGACCGCACCGTCATTTGGGTGGGACAAGTTTGTCAACAACGTTCTGCCACGCGTGCCAATGCGGCGTTGGGGTGCGCCCAGCGATTTTGCAGGACTCGCTGTGTACCTCGCAAGTGATTTAAGTAAATATCACACGGGTGATGTCATCACCATCGACGGCGGCTACCACTCGTTTTAAGTTGTCCTTAACTCGTTTGTAGTTGCGCTTCGTATTTCGTGTCGAGGCGGCGTTGATTCCACTTGTGAACACCAGTACCAATGAGAAAGCCAACTGCCAAAGTGAGTTGACCTCCCACACCATCAATCCAGAAGTGGTTTCCTGTGACGATGATGCATAGCAATGTTGTGGTGGGATACAGCAGTAGAAGCGCACGAATCCAGCGGCGCCGCGCAATTGGCCACATGGCAAATGCGCACCAACTTGACCAACCAATGTGCAAGCTTGGCATCGCCGCGTATTGATTCGATATTTTTGCACCAGCACCCGAGCTGAAGTCCCAAGGGCCACCATAAACATCAAGAGTGTCGACAAACCCAAAGTTTGTTTTGCCTTCATCGAGCCCACGCTCTGTGGCTTCAAGGCATTGGGCTCCATGCCCTAGCGGCGGACACGGCTGATCGAGCAAACGCGGAGGCATGAGAGGAAAAAGAGAAAATCCAACAATTGCGAGAGCAGTTGTTGCGGCCAAAGTATTGCGCCATTGGGGAAATACATCTGGCCTTTTTTTATACAACAAGAAAAATACGGCGATGGTGACAATGAAGTGAGCAGTTCCGTAGTAGGTGTTCATTAATTGAATGAACCAGCGATGCGACAAGAAAAATTCTTGAACAGACTCTTCGTGGTACAGCCCAATCCAACGCTCAAAACGCACTACACGAATGGCATTGCGAAAAGCCTGAACAGGGACATCGACACCGTTGATGCGGTCTGAGCCAAATTGATTACGGGTCCAGGTGTAGATGGTATAAAAAGCAATAAATAACGCGGCCTCTTTCCACCACAGCGTCTTATGCGTGCGAGCAGGTGAAGCGCCCTCCAAATCATTTGCCACGAGGAAGAGGTTAGAGGTTCTGGCAAGTAACGTGAAGCGTCATGAGCACATTGAGCGAGCTTGTTGGCAAAGAAACCATAGAAAAGGTGCTGGCTAAGGGCCGCAGTACCGGAGCAGGGTTCTCTGAAATCTTCATTGAAGATAAGAGATCCACGTCGGCGGGACTCGACGATGGCCGAATTGAGCAAGTAACAACGGGTCGTGACCGGGGGGCTGGTATTCGGGTTGTTCACGGTGAGACAACGGGCTTTGCCCACACCGCCGACCTGTCTGAATCCGGGTTGCTTCAAGCAGCCGAGGCAGCCGCAGTTGCAGCCAAGCAGGGTTCTGGCGGTGTGGTCACGGTTGCCCTCGGTGGCATCGATAGGCACCAAGTAAATGATGTTCAAATTTTGCCGAATGAAGTTCCTAAGACGCGCAAAGTTGAACTACTGGAACGCGCAAATGAAGCTGCGCGAAGTATCGACCAAGCAGTGGTGCAAGTATCGGCGGGCTACGGCGACAGTGTGCGACGCATTTTGGTGGCAAACAGCGAGGGCGTATTCGCCGCCGACGACCAAGTGCGTACCCTTTTCCGGGTGAGTGTTGTTGCCTCTGGCGATGGGGGAATGCAAACCGGCTACGACTCCATGGGTCGCACCATTGGGTTTGAACTCTTCGATCTTTACGACGTGGAAGAACTGGCTGCAGGTGCAGCGCGTCAGGCAGTGACCAAGTTGAAGGCTCGCCCAGCGCCTTCTGGTGCTTTGTCAGTGGTCATCAAGCGCGGTAGTGGTGGAGTTCTTTTCCACGAGGCTTGTGGGCATGGTCTAGAAGCAGACCTCGTTGGCAAAGGCGCAAGCGTGTATCGCGGCAAGGTAGGCGAGATGGTTGCATCATCGCTCGTCACGCTTATTGATGATGGCACCATGAGCGGCGAATGGGGTGCCATTGGCATTGATGACGAAGGTCATCACAGCCAGAAAAACACTCTCATTGAAAATGGCGTTCTCACCGACTACATGTGGGACTACTTGCGCGCACGTAAAGAGAATCATCGTCAAAGCGGAAACGGACGTCGCCAAAGCTACATGCATCTCCCGATGGTGCGCATGACCAATACATTCGTCATCAATGGAAGTTCAGAACCAGATGACATTGTGAAAGCAACAAAGAACGGTGTTTATGTTGCAAAACTTGGTGGTGGAAGTGTGAACACTGCGAGCGGCGACTTTGTGTTTGGTATGACCGAGGCGTACCTCATTGAAAATGGAGAAATCACTGAACCATTGCGTGAAGGAAACCTCATTGGCAATGGCCCGCAAGTGCTGCGCGATATCGACATGCTCGGTAACGATTTTGCGATGGGCAACCCGGGTACGTGTGGAAAAGATGGGCAAGGTGTTCCCGTAGGCGATGGTCAACCCACCTTGCGCGTGAAGTCACTCACCATTGGAGGAACTGCAGCATGAGTTCGGGAAATGCGCTGCAAGATCTTGCCGACCGAATTGTTGCGCAAGCAAAGCCTGGTGAACAGGTTGAGGCATATGTTTCTCGAGGTGGTGAAACTTCCATCCGCATCTATGAAGGCGAAGTAGAACACTTTGTTTCTGCGCAGTCAGAAAGTGTCGGTATTCGGGTCATCAAAGAAGGCCGTACGGGCTATGCATATGCAGGAACGCTCGACGAGTCAGTACTGAGCGAAGTTTTTGCTGAAGCGCGCGACAATGTTCAATTTGGGTCTGTCGATGAATGGGCTGGCCTTGCAGAACCAGATGGTGTTGCAAAAGTGCCACAGGAACTGTGGAATGAAGAACTTGCGCATTTTCCCACAGCAGAGAAAATTGCTATTGCAAAAGAACTCGAAAAACTCACGTTGGCAACCGATGCTCGCATTCGTATTGACGATGCAAACTACGACGATGCATACGGTGAAACAGCATTTGCAACCACAAGTGGCATTCGGGCCCATGGGCGCGAAAACGGTTGTTATGTTTCCGTGGGCACACTCGCCGACGATGGCGATGAAACTCAAACAGGTTTTGGTTTTTCAGTAGGTCGTACTCCAACAGAATTTAACTTGGCACGCGCAGCTCGTGAAGCGGCCGACCGCGCAACGCGCCTTCTGGGGGCAACGAAGCCGCAATCTAAACGAACAACAATTGTTTTAGACCCATATGTCACCGCACAGTTTTTGCGGGTGTTGTCAAGCAGCTTTAGCGGCGAGAATGTGCAAAAAGGCCGGAGTTTTTTTGCTGAACGTTTAGGTGAGTCGGTAGCGAACCCGCTCGTTACTCTCATTGACGACCCAACAAACCCGCTTGCTTATAGTGCAACCGATATAGATGGTGAAGGCTTAGCTGCACGTCGAAATGTGCTCATTGAAAATGGCACGTTGAAACAATTCCTTCACTCCTCATACAGCGCGCGTCGCGGCCAAACAAAGAGCACGGGCAGTGCAGTGCGTACTGGTGGAACACCGGGAGTGAGTTGTTTAGCAATGCAATTAGTTCCGGGCACCGCTACTCAAGCAGAACTCATTGCACAAGTAAGCGATGGCGTGCTCATTCAAATGGTGCAGGGTCTGCATTCGGGTGTCAACCCAATTTCGGGCGATTTTTCCACCGGAGCCTCTGGCTTGCTCATTAACAATGGTCAAGTGGGGGCACCTATTCGCGAGTTCACCATTGCTTCTACATTGCAACGCATGTTGCAAGATGTTGTTGCAATTGGCGGCGACGTTGACTGGTTGCCAATGTCGGCAAATGGCATGTCGCTGGTCATCAACGACGTCACCATGAGTGGGGCATAAGGCAATTACGTTCTCACGGAACGATGTGCAACACAATGAGGGTTGCAGTGAATGCAAATAATGCAGAAATTCCCTGTGGCGATTTTGGGTGCTGTACGAAAAACGTGCGCAAGTTACTGAAAAGTGTCATGCCCTACGTGTGTGCATTGCGGCCCGCGTAGTGCCACGCTTGTGCGTATTAGGCAGGAGTAGACGGCGCAGGCGCAGCAGCCGGAGCCGGAGCAGGCGTGCTTGCAGCGCTCGACGAGTCGCTTGATGTGGAACTTGAACTTGTCCCCGGTGGGGTGGTTGCAGAGCTGCCACCTTTGGAATCGGTCTTGTAGAAACCGCCACCTTTGAAAGTGATACCAACTGGTTGAAAGACTTTTTTCACAGGGCGCAACTTGCCGTCGCTCGGGTGGGCAACTTCAGTGAAAGCATCGTCGGTGAAGGCCTGCTGAACTTCAATGGTTTCACCAGAGTCAACGAATTTGTAGACGTAGGTAGGCATAAGGGCTCCTGCAGGTAGAAAACAATAGCTTTGCAGCGAGGAAAGAGTATCGGGAGACTGACCCTAAGCGTCGCCTCGGGCCCGAATGAACTGTTCAGGTTCATCAAGAACGAGCCCAAATTCATCGACATCGACCTCAATGAGTTCCTGCAATGTGCTGTCTGCAGGCGAGATTCGGGTGTAGCGCCAGCGGTGTTCGGCGATGCGCTCAAAACGCATGGTGCCGGCAACAACCGACAGCTTCTCGGGGTCAACAATGGCAGTTTTGATTTCTGCCCCATGGCCGACCTCTAAGGGGAGTTGGCGAATAGCGATGCAATGCGTGATGGGTGAACCAACAATGGCAACCAGATGGCACCCATCGAGGTCGGTTCGGTGGGCACCGTTGACTTCTCCCCATCGCCCAGCACCATCGGTGGCGAGCCACAGATCGGGGTCGTCAAGGTCACGGAAAAGAAGTACCTGCTGAATTCCCCACTGGGCAGACACGCGGATGGCTACTTGAGAGCGTTGAGGCCCAAGCCCGCAATCGAGGGTCCAGCCCTCATTTTCCCAACGGAACTTCACCGTGCTGTGGGGGCGTCCGCCATCGGCAAGGTTGGGGTTGACGACGTCCCAAGAGACATCGTGACCGCTAGCAGGAAGTGCTCTGTAGATCATGTAGTCCCATCTTCTCACAGGTACCGTTCAGGAGGTGATTGAACTCGCTTCTGCCCAAGAAAAAGTACTGCTTGCAGTTCAGCAGGCTGCACCTGTCAAGGTGCCGATGAGCGATGCATATGGATTAGTGCTCGCCGAGAACATCGTTTCGCAAGAAGAAGTACCTCATTTCGCCAACAGTGCAGTCGATGGTTTCGCCGTTCGCGCGCAAGACGTTGCAAACATTCCGGCAACCTTGCATGTAGTCGATGAAATTGCTGCAGGTGGTGTTCCGAATGTTGAAGTAGGTCCGGGGCAAACGTCTCGCATTATGACGGGCGCGCCAATGCCAAATGGTGCCGATGCCGTGGTGATGGTGGAAGATTCAGCGCTAGGCACAACACCACACGAAGTCATACTGAGTGCTTCAGTGCAGGTGGGCCAAGCCGTACGACCTCGCGGTGATGATGTGCGCATTGGCGACGTGGTATTTCGTATTGGCGATGTACTTCACCCTGCTGCGGTGGGCGTTCTGGCAAGCATCAACGTGCCTCGGGTTTTAGTTGTGCCGCGACTGCGTGTTGCAGTGCTGTCTACCGGCGATGAGTTGGTTGACGACGGTTCTCCACTCGCGCTTGGTCAAATTCGTGAAAGCAATCGCACCATGCTCATGGGTCTTGTAACGCAAGCTGGTTGTGTAGCAGTTGATTACGGCATTGTGAGAGACAACGAACAAGCTCTGGAAGAGACGTTAAGAACTGCAGCTGCCGAGTGTGATGCCATTGTTACCAGTGGCGGGGTAAGCATGGGTGCGTACGATGTGGTCAAAGCGCTTCTTGGTCGCATTGCACAAATGACGTGGATGCAAATTGCTATTAAGCCGGCCAAACCATTTGCCTTTGGCATGCTCGATGCTCCTCGTGGGTCTGAAGCTCAACGTCAAGTTCCCATCTTTGGTCTTCCGGGAAACCCTGTCTCATCGCTGGTGAGTTTTGAATTGTTGGCGCGTCCGGCATTACGCAAGATGATGGGCCATGCACCAGTGCAACGTCCTGCGTTACTTGCAGTGGCAGATGCACATTTTTCGCGTAAAGCCGATGGCAAAATCCATTTCCAACGGGTGGTCGCTACAAGCAATGGTGATGGTCGTATTCATGTTGCTCCTGTGAGCCAACAGGGAAGCCATCAACTAGCAGCATCTGCGCTGGCCAATGCTGTAGCGGTCTTGCCCGATGGTGAAGGGGTAGCTGCAGGCGGCGAAGTACGAGTTCTCCTCTTATCAGACCTCGTTGAAGGGGCATAGACTAGGGCTATGAGTACTGCGGGGGTGCAAGGCGAAGCGTTAGTCGACCCATTTGGGCGCACTGTACGCGACTTGCGTATTTCGGTCACCGACCGCTGCAACTTTCGTTGCACCTACTGCATGCCTGCAGAGGGCATGGTGTGGCTCGATCGTAGCGATGTGCTCACCTTTGAAGAAATAGCACGTTTCGCCGGCATTTGTGTTGAGCATTTTTTTGTTGATGGCATTCGCCTCACTGGTGGCGAACCAACGGTTCGTGCACACCTTCCTATTTTGGTGAACCAGTTAGCGGCGCTGCGCGTTCCCTCGCATGCTTCCTCGGCCTTCGCCGGCAAAGCTCCCGATATTGCTCTCACTACCAATGGTGCAACGCTGCGCAATGTGGCGCATGAACTCTTCACGGCAGGTGTGAGCCGAGTCAATGTAAGCCTCGACACGTTGCAGCCAGAGAAGTTTTTAGCAATGACACGCCGCGATGAATTTCACAATGTCATTGCCGGAATTCAAGAAGCGCAGTTAGCTGGCTTTAGCCCAGTCAAAGTCAATGCGGTTATTGAACGCGGAACCAACGATGATGAAATTGTTGACCTGGCAACTTTTGGTCGCGAGAACAATGTAGAAGTGCGATTCATTGAGTTCATGCCACTAGACGCTGAACACGGCTGGACCGGCAACAAAGTGGTCAGCCAAGAAGAAATTGTGAACGCTATTCACGCCGTGTATCCACTTGAGCAAATGTCAGCACGTGGCGCAGCTCCAGCCGATCGCTGGCGGTACCTCGATGGCAAAGGCACCGTAGGTGTTATTCCTTCGGTCACAAAGCCATTTTGTGGCGATTGCGACCGAGTGCGGCTCACTGCCGATGGCCAATTTCGCACGTGTCTTTTTTCCACCACAGAATTCGACATGAAAGTGCTCATGCGCAATGGTGCAAGTGACCTTGAGATTGCGGCAGAAATACGTCGCGCAGTAGGAACCAAATGGGCCGGGCACCAAATAGGTCAAGTCAATTTCATTCGCCCTGTGCGCAGCATGAGTCAAATCGGCGGCTGAGGCTGTCTTTAAGCGCGAATTGCTTCAAAGCCTCCAAGAACATCTGAAACATCGGTGAAGCCCGCGCGGCGCAACACGCTGGCTGCGATAGATGACCGATATCCGCCAGCACAAAACACGATGGTGGGTCTAGTCGCATCGAGCTCATGTAGCCGTTGCTGAATTTCCGCAATGGGGATGTTGATGGCGTTGGCAAAAGATCCGAGGTGTGACTCGCTGGCGCTACGTACATCAACAATCTGCAGCGGATGAATTGTGGTGGTTCTCGTGCGAAATTGCACCGGTGTGAGCCGAGATGCTTGCAGCATATGTTGTGGTGCTGCAGTGAGGTCGTTGATGCTTACCCATCCAATGACGTTGTCGTATCCAATACGGGCAAGTCGCACTTTTGCTTCCAGTTCTTGGCCGGGCTCAGTCACAATGACCATTTTTTCCGTTGGAGCAATTACTGCACCGGCGTATTCCGCGTAGCGGCCTTGGAGCCCAACATTAATGGAACCTTTGAGGTATCCAGTAGCAAAAAATTGTGCTTCTCGTGTGTCAATAAAAGTCGTACCTTCATGTTGAAGGCGGAGTGCTTCATTTAATGACAGTTGCTGCGGGGGCATGTGTTCGTCGAGCACTGCATGGTTTTGGCTATTGAGTTGCGCATCATAAATAAAATAGCTAGGAGCCGAAGGCTGGCCTTCGGTGACGATGTCAATAAAGGCATCTACGTTGGGCGCTAGCAGTGCGTAGTTTGTGAGTCTTTGCTCACCAATAGTGGACATCGTTTCCGTTGAGAGATTCTTCCCGCATGCAGAACCTGCTCCGTGCGCAGGGAGAACACGCGTTGCATCGGGAAGCGTGAGCAATTGCTGGTGTAGAGAGTTGTAGAGCATGTGTCCGAGTTCATTTGAAGTATGTCCAACAGAAACCAAGAGGTCGGGGCGACCTACGTCGCCAATAAACATGGTGTCGCCGGTCAGCACGGCGTAGGGAACTGCATCGTCAGCATGTTCTCGCACGACAATTGAAATAGATTCGGGTGTGTGTCCGGGTGTGTGGCGTATCTCTAATTGAACATTGCCGAGCGAGTATTTTTCACCGTTTGCAAAAAGGCGTGTGGGGAACTCGGGTTGTGCGTGCGCTCCGTAGCCAATGATTGCTCCGGTTGCATGCGCGAGTTCAAGGTGTCCGGACAAAAAATCTGCGTGAAAATGCGTCTCAAGAACGAGTTCAATTTTTGCACCATATATTTTTGCAGTGTCAATGTATTGCTGCACATCGCGGGTGGGATCAACCACAACTGCACGTTGTGTTGTTTTGTCAATGATGAGGTACGACGCTTGCGAGAGGCAGTCAAGATAAAACTGCTGGCATAACAATGTGTCAGACGACAAATGGTGTGCGTCCCACGCGAGCATTCCGCCTTGCAGGTTGACAGCTTGAAAGCCAGCTTCGCGGAAGATTTCAGTTGCCTGGCCGCTGCGATTTCCGCTGCGACACAAAATAGCGAGGGGAACTGAAGTGTTGAATGAGGGCAAGCGTTTTATAAATTCCTGTAGTGGAATATTGATTGCGCCTGGAATGGTGCCAGCGGCAAATTCATCGGGTTCACGAACATCGATGAGTTGAGCGCCAGCGGCGAGGAGCTCTGGTGTGTTGATGACATCGGTATCGGAATTCAGGTTGATGGTCATGCGTACCTCGGTTGTTGTGTTGTTGTAGAAGCATATACCCCTAGGGGTATGTATGTTGCAGTGTCTGAAAGGTAACCAAGGGAAGTGATCCCTTGTACGCTTTGCACATGTCGGAACCCACCTTTAGCCATCTCGACCCCATGGGTCATGCCCGCATGGTAGACGTCACTCCAAAAGAGCCAACGCACCGTCGCGCAGTTGCGCGGTGCAAAGTATTTATGTCTCCAGAAACCACAGCAGCCGTCGCTAACCGTGAAATGAAAAAAGGTGATGTAATTGCCGTCGCGCGTGTGGCGGGTATTCAGGCCGCAAAACATACTTCCGACATGATTCCGTTATGTCACCCGTTGTTCATCAGTGCGGTCAGCGTGAACTTCGACATCGCAGACGATCACGTTGCAGTTGAGGTTCAGGTCGACACGGTCGACCGCACAGGCGTCGAGATGGAAGCTCTGCATGCATGCTCTGTTGCCGCTCTCACCATTTACGACATGTGTAAATCGGCCGACAAGGCCATGGTCATTGGTGAACTCACCCTGTGGGAGAAGACAGGCGGGCGCTCGGGCACCTACCGTCGCGTCGAGGAATAGGGCTCTTTTTGTTCATTTTTCAACAAAAAGTAGCCAAAAAGTGCTGTTTTTGCCGTGACAAAGGCCTCAAATTGGGGTGTTAGTGGTCAAGGTTGCGGAATGCTCCTAGACTTTTCAAGCGTTAAAGAAATACCTCTCTCCTACGTAAGGGCTTAGTAAATGAGCACAGTCATTTTGTTAATCGTTGCGGCGATGTGGGCTGCTGTGCTTCTGCCTCCCATTTTTCGCTCCAAGATTGACCGCCCTCAATCTTCAGTAGATGTTTTCCGTCGTCAGTTGAACACCCTCCAATCTGGCGTGCCACAGCGCGGTGCCTATGGCAACTCTCCTTACGGTCGCGGTGCAGCTCCTATGCGTGCCATGGCGCGACCTTTTGCTCCCGCTCCTGCAGCACGACGTGCCAGCCTTGGCGCAGCGCCAGTCGCCTCTGCCACTGGTGGTCGCTCGCATCATCACACTGCATCTCAAGGCATGCCACGCCCGGTGAATGGCCAGGTGGGTTTTGCCCCAATGTCGGGTCGTGAAATGTTGCGCCGTCGTCGCACCAATGTGCTCTACGGAATTCTCAGCGTGAATGGTGTATCGCTCTTCCTTGCATTCACCACCGGTTCGAGCTTGATGACGCTTATTTTTGGTGCGGCTTTTTTGAGCCTTGTTGGTTACTGCTACATGTTGGTGCAAATTCGCCAGCAGCAGATCAATCGTGGTTATCGCCACAGCTATTACCGCGCCGCCTAAAACTTCTTTGGCGGCTATCCTCATTCCATCGGGGTGGAGGGTGACATGGGAAATACGTGGGATGAAGCAAGTGCTGCACTAACAGCGCCAGGGCAACCATTTGAGCTAATTGATGCTTCAGTAAATGGCATCACTATGCAGGTGTTTAAAAATGCGCCGCCGCATTTGGGCTATGTGTTTGGGGCCGCTCGTCAACATGGCGACAAACCATTTTTGGTCTACGAAGACGAACGTGTGAACTTCACAGAAGCAATGCAACAAGTTGATGCACTGAGTTGCCTACTGGTCAACACCTATGGCATCAAAAAAGGTGATCGAGTCGCTGTTGCCATGCGTAACTACCCAGAGTGGGTGATGTCGTTTGCGGCCATTATTTCTGTGGGCGCGGTGTCGGTATCTATGAACTCATGGTGGACCGTCGATGAGATGGAGTTCGCTCTTGAAG
>CAIOHI010000353.1 GCA_903858075.1 uncultured Actinomycetes bacterium | reverse complement strand
TCCTTTCTTTCTTTCGCAACCCAAATTGCGAAAGCATCCGACACATCACCACGTGATGATGATGCCAACGGAAAAATCGTCGACAGGAAGCCATTCACGCCCCATCCGTTTTCAAGGGTCAGTCGAGAATGCAAGTAACGACCGAGAGCGTCTGTAACGATCAGAACTTGGCAAGAGTTCGGAATCGGCAGATTGATTGTTTGAAACTCGCCTCGTATGTGAGGCGCGATTTCAGACACCGCACCATTCGCCGCTGGGTATTCCAACCCCTTGCCAAAAGGCCAACCGCTCATGAACTTTCCGCCTCTCGAAATAACGAAAGCCTGGCAGTCTCCAACCGCACTTATTCTCAATACTCGCTGCGTTCGATTCCAGAGAACAAAACGTTTTGTCAACCCGTCTCTGCACCACAGTACTGTTGACTGTCCGCCACGAGCTTCAAGGCGTTTTCCGTACCAAGAAGTTTCTACGGCCTTTTCGCTAGGCGTACTAGATGAAACACCCATCAAGGTATTTTCAAAGGTTTTGCCGTCTCGGATGCTCTGGCATTGTTCATCAATGGTTGCTAACAATTTTTCAGCCCAAAGGCCAGGCTGGTACGACTGCGAAACACCATCCGCTATCCCAACCAGCGAATTTCCTACATAGACGCGGTCTGCGTTTGATTCACTCGACTCCCCCGATTTTGGAACCGTCCCTTGCGCAATTACCCGTAATCTCATGTTCCGACTTCTGTTCCCGGAGTTCCAATATTGATGAGAGCACCTAATTGTTCAGGCGCACCGTTGAAGACATACGCCTTTGAGCCTTTTTCAACTTTTTGATGACCGAGTCTTTTCGCTTCACTAACCATAGGAATCGGAAGTTCCGAAGCAATTTCAAACATCAATTGGGAGCGACCACCGTCTGCTACTACTTTTGGACAGAAAATTCCTAAGTCTCCTGAGCCCGAAATATGGGCATTAACAAGCAAAGTTGCGTCTACGGTCCGAACGCTCTTTAATTCATTCGCCACATCTCGTAACTTCTCATCGTCACCGTCGGTTTGCTCCCCATCAGTGATGTTGAAGACAATCGGAGGGTGAGAGGACGGGTGTTCCTTGGCCCAACGTTCAAGTACAGTCTTGGCGGCTTGCATGGCTTCACACATTGCTGTTTTGCCGCCATGTACTGGGTCAAACCAAACCACCTTTTCTTCAACGAGTCCATTTGCTCCTCGAACAGAAACCAATCTTGGAATATCTGCTAGTTCAGTCAGGGTTTTAAACGGATTGGACAGAGTTGTTCCTTCAAGCATTGATTGCACTTGATCCCCGTACCCAATAACTGCAACTTCAAAATAAGGCCGGACTTCTGCCCCCTGACTGTTGTTACTCGCACGGGTACTTGCAAGGATCAACTCGTAAAAACTCTCGTTGAGTACATCCGCAACTTTTTCTGCTCGAGTACCTCCTTTCCACTTGTTCCCCATTGACGCACTTTGGTCAACTAGAAAAACCATCGCCCCACGAAACTCTC
>CAIOHI010000352.1 GCA_903858075.1 uncultured Actinomycetes bacterium | reverse complement strand
TTACCTCACCATTTCCCAAGAACGCGTCAACCAATTCGCCGAGGCAACGGGTGACTTCCAGTGGATTCACGTTGATGTTGAGCGTGCGAAGACTGGTCCATTCGGTGGTCCAATTGCCCACGGATATCTCACCTTGTCGCTTGGTCCAGTCTTTTTGCCGGAAATCTTTGCTGTCAGCGGCATCTCTATGGGCGTTAACTACGGTGCAAACAAAGTTCGCTTCATGTCGCCTGTGCCAGTAGGAGCTCAGCTCCGTGCCGGAGCAAAACTCATGAACGTCGATGAAATTGCTGGCGGCGCACAGGTCACTCTAGAAATCGTGTTTGAGTGCGAAGGCGCTGCAAAGCCATCTTGCGTTGCAGAAGTTATTTTGCGTTACTACGTGTAACGAACTCTGGCATCACTTCGGTAGCTAAACGCTCCATTGACTCTGTGTCGGGGTAATCGGCGCACCACGGAATAAAACCTGTACAACCAAGGTCAATGTACGTTGCAATTTTTTCTGCAACCTGCTGTGGAGTTCCCACAAGGTTTCCCTCTCGCCATGACTCAACTGGCTCGCCCCACAAACCGCCGGTAGTTCTTTCAGCAAGTTCTTTTTCGGTTGAACGAATAAACACTTCAGGAGACCAAGTTTTGCGAATGGTTTCTTCATCGCGGCCTACCGCTGCACAATGTTCTTTCAAAATATTTCGCTTACGCTCCCATACGGTTGGGCTGCCACCAAAATTGGAACAGTCGGCATGCTCAGCTACTACGCGAAGTGTCAATTGTTCCCCACCTCCACCGATCCAAATAGGAGGATGAGGAGACTGCAACGGTTTCGGGTCGCAGTTAGCACGCACAAGCTTGTAATAGTCCCCGTCGTAAGTGGTTTCAGCTTGCGTCCACATTGACTTCACAATTTCAACGCTTTCTTTCAACATCCCAATGCGATCTTTTGGCTTCGGGAACGAGTATCCATAACCTCGGAATTCGTTTTCATACCACCCGGCACCAATTCCCCATTCCAGGCGTCCACCCGAGATGACATCGATAGTCGAGGTAATTTTTGCGAGCAATGCTGGTTCGCGGTAGCCATTACAACCGACCATTTGACCCAGTCGTATGCGTGATGTGCGCTGCGAAATGGCCGCCATGGTGGTCCAACATTCAAAAACAGATTCTTGCGCGGGGCGCGGCACATTGTGAAAATGGTCGTAGACCCAGATGGAGTGGTAGCCAAGTTCCTCTGCGCGCACCGCAATATCGACACATGTCTGCCATTGCGCTTCGGCGCCCTCTATAGAAGACAACTCCATCTTCCAGCCTTGTGGCATGAAGACACCAAAAATAAGATCGTTGCTGTACATAGGTTCCTAGCGCTTATTGACAACTTACTTTAGAGCGGAAGATCTCCAGTTGCCTTAGTGGTGCTACCGAAATCTTTATAAGCAGCAATAGTTCGCTGAGCAATACGCATTTGATGAATTTCATCGGCGCCATCGGCGAATCTGCTCCAGCGCGCTTGTGTCAGCATGCCCGCAAGTGGCGTGTCGGTGCTATAGCCCAATGCTCCATGCACCTGAATTGCACGGTCTGTAATTCTCCACAAACTATTGGCAACGAAATGCTTCGCCATAGAGACCTCTGAAATGAAGTCAAGTTTGTTTTCCAGTTTGTACGCAGCATGAAGAACCATCAACTTGCTTTGGTACAACTCCATTGCCGAGTCTGCAATCATCCATTGGATGCCTTGCTTTTCTGCCAGCAAAGAACCATGTGAAAAACGCTCGAGAGAACGCTTCACCATCATGTCGAGAGCAATTTCAGCCTGACCAATCCAACGCATGCAGTGCGCAAGACGAGCTGGTCCTAAGCGATACTGACCCAGCAAGTGACCTTGCCCGCGGCCACCGAGCATATTTTCAGCAGGCACTCGGAGATCTTCAATCATAATTTCGCAGTGGTTGTGGCCACCCGACATGGTGTGAATATCGCGCACAACTCTGAAGCCAGGGTTTGGCAAATCAACAATGAAACATGAGTTTGCCGCCTGTGGCAGATCGGGGTCTTCCTCGGTACGTGCAATGAGCAACGCAAACTTTGCCCCACGTGCACCTGAGATAAACCATTTGTGGCCATTGATGACCCACTCGTCGCCATCGCGGTACGCAAAAGTTTTAATGAGCGTTGGGTCGCTTCCCGCTACCTCTGGTTCGGTCATTGCGAAGCAGGAACGAGTTGTGCCTTCGCATAGCGGACGAAGATATTTTTCCTTCTGCTCTGGGGTTCCCCAATGATGAAGCGTGTGTTGGTTGCCCTCGTCTGGGGCTTGTGCATTTAAAACGAAGGGCCCGATACTTACCTTTGCTGCCTCAGCTGACACTGCCGCCATTGCAGTGGCACCCAGACCCATGCCACCCCATTCGGCGGGCATATGCGGCAACCACAGGTGCTCTTCATTACGGGCACGTGCACGCAAACTTGCAATAGTTTTAACAATGGCACTGCGATCACTCTGGTCGGTTGCATCCCATGCAGGTCGTACAACGTCGTCCATAAAATTGCGTACTTTGAGGCGAATTTCTTCTACCTCAGCTGGAAACGAAAAATCGATCATGTTACTCACCCCGTAAATCTTGAAAACCCCACGTAATAAGTCATCTTGTCACTTCGCACAAGCGTGCAACAACTTAGAAACGGTCGTATTGTTTAGTTGTGGTATTCAGCCGAAATAAAGCGCAAGAAACTCTTCCCCAAGGCGAAGCAAAACAACAAGCCATCAGGGAGATGTTCGACACCATTGCATCGCGATACGACTTCGTCAATAGGGTCATGACCTTCCGTCTCGACACGAAGTGGCGAAAAATAGCAATTGAGGCCCTTCAGCTATCTGCTCCTTCACGTGTTCTTGACCTCGCTAGCGGCACTGGCGATCTGTGTATTCCAATTCAAAAACTGGGTCATACCGCCATTTCAGTCGACCTTTCTTACGGCATGCTGTCTTACGACCGTTCTGGAGCACCTCGCACACAGGCCGATATTTTGCGGCTTCCATTTCCAAATTCTTCTATTGATGCGGTCATTTGCGGTTTTGCATTACGCAACCTCGTTGACCTACCGACATTCTTTGTCGAAATAGCTCGCGTCCTTAAACCAGGTGGTCGCGTGGTTCTGCTCGATGTAGGAGTTCCTCATAACCCCATCATTCGATTCGGAAATAATATTTATTTCGGAAAAATTGTTCCGAAAATTGGTGCCCTACTGTCCGACCGAGACGCTTATCGCTATCTGCCACGCAGCATCGCCTACCTGCCACCCCGTGAACAACTCACTGCAATGTTGCGCGATTCAGGATTCAGCAATGCTGAACACCGGCAACTCAGCGGCGGGTTGACACAGCTTCTCTCTGGCACCCGAAATCAATAATGACTGGAATGATTGCCACTTCTGTTGCAGTTAAAAACCTGCCGGCATTGCACCACATCGCCGGATCTCGCGGAATGCTTTTTATTCACGGTGATGTTGGCATTGCCACAGTGGGTGAATTCACTCGCGTCAAGAGCTCTCAAACAAATACGTTCCTGCAGGGCATTGAACATCGCTACTCCGACGAGCATGACAAAGATGGTCCAGTCGCTCTGGGCTTTCTCCCGTTCTTACGAGAAGAGCAAGAAGACCTGTTTGTTCCCCACATATTTGCCCGACGTTTTAGCGACGGATACTCCTCCATCACTGTGTGTACCGATGCGCAGATGCCTGAAGATGCACGACACAATTACATAGAGCAAGTGATTGCATCCATGTTGACGTCGCCTCCAACAGAAATAGGGAAAAAAGACAATGCTCGCCATCTGAGCAATCTTCCTTTGACCCCAATCGACACGTATTTATCTGCTGTGAGCGAAGCGCGAGCTGCTGTCCGTTCCGGGCAAATTGAGAAAGCGGTCATTGCCAGAGACATCGAACTGAAGTCCGATACTCCTCTCAACATCCATTCGGTTGTGCAGTTCCTTCATGAGCAATATTCAACGTGCTACCAATTTTCTTTAGACAACATGGTGGGAGCCTCACCAGAGCTGCTTGTCCAGCTGGAAAACGGAATCGTGCATAGCAATCCTTTGGCAGGTACCACCCCACGCACCGGCGACCCTGCCACCGACGCGCGGAACGCGGCAGATCTATTGGCGAGTAAGAAGAACCAAATAGAACACCGTGTTGTCGTAGAGATGGTGCACGACGCTTTGCTGCAATGGTGCTCGTATCTCGACTGGGAACCTGAGCCATCTGTGGTGAGTGTTGCCAACGTTCAGCATCTTGGCACGCACGTCACTGGCCCGTTGTCTGCACCCGATACTCACGTCTTAGACATTGCTCGAGAATTGTGCCCCACCCCTGCTCTTGGAGGGTTTCCGCGTGCTGAAGCTATCGAACTCATCAACAAAGTGGAACATATGCATCGTGGGCGCTACGGCGGTGCCGTGGGCTGGTGTGATGCACAAGGCAATGGAACATGGGCCGTCACTATTCGCTGTGCTCAGTTCAGCCAAGACCTCATGTCTGCACGTCTCTTTGCGGGCGGTGGCATCGTTGCCGATAGTGAACCAGAACTAGAACTTGCTGAAACCGAAGCAAAATTTAAGGCAATGACGAACGCAATTATGAATTCGTAATTGCATCGACAGAAGACGCAATTGCTGTATGCAATTGTTCGTGAATACTCACGTTGCTCTCTCGATTAGTTTTCAGCAAAATGACGGCAGTTCCCGAACCTTGCATAGCTGCGCTCAATTCACCCAGCGATTTGGGTTCAAGTACTTCAATTCCATGAGCGCGAGCCAGTAGAGCAATATCGGCCCCGTGTGGAGTGCCATAGAGATTTTCAAACACGTCTTTATTGACTTGTGTGGCTTGAGGAAGAAAGGAGAAAATACCTCCGCCGCCATTGTCAACGACCACAATGCGCAAATTGAGGTTGCGATTCTTCAGCCCGATGAGCGCAGTTCCATCGTGAAGAAACGCCAGATCGCCAAGATATACCCCAACTGAGGTCCGCAAAGACTGAGCAATTCCGATAGCAGTGGAAATGACTCCATCAATGCCATTGGCGCCGCGATTGGAAAAGAGAACGCCATTTTCCTTTCCTTCCGAGAACCATTCAACATCGCGAATTGGCATTGAAGAACTCACCACTCCAACTGAGAATATTTCGCCAAACATACGCGCAATAGCAGGATCAGAAACTTCCCCTACGGCAGATAATACCTTTTCAATACTTTGCGTCGCAGCCATCTGAGCGTTGCTCCACATTGAATTCCAGCGCAATGAAATATCTTGATCACGAGTATCGCTCACTGAGGCGACAACCGAACACAAACGGTCGACAGTGTTCGCGACATTGGCCTCTATGTGCATGTATGTCAAATGTTGCGCATCTTGATAGGTGCCAGGGCCATGCACAGCTATGACTTCAGCATGAGTGGAAGCAACCCATTGACCAAGAACTTTTGAAGCCGGAGGCTTACCTAGTTGAAGAACAACTTCCGGAACCAAAGCACCGAGTGCGCTTTGTGAGCGAACAATTCCGTCGAAGTGCGTCACAATGTTCGCCGAACCTCCACGTACACCACTGAGCGGACAAGCCAATATTGGCCAATGCAATACCGAACTCAAAACACTCACTGCAGATGTGTAGGTGGCTAAATCAAAACCTGCACCCACATCGCCCGCAATAATGACCCCACGGCGACCCGCTAAACGATGAGCAAGATCATCAATTTCCCAATCGGAAAGCTGCGAACGCCCAGCGTGAAAACCAGACCATGATGCATCGTGTTGGCGCTTGGGTGGCATGTCGACCACTTCGCCGAGCAATGGCTCACGAAACGGCAAGTTGAGATGTACAGGGCCGGCAACTGGTGACATCGTTCGCGCCACAACATGGTTTGCCAAAGCTCGCCAAGTATGTGCGGCATCATACGAGGCAACGCCTGGGTCGTGGAACCACCTCACTGCGGATCCATACAAATGAGTTTGGTCAATGGTCTGTGCGGCGCCTACATCTCTCAGTTCCGGTGGACGATCGGCCGTACACACGATGAGAGGGACCCCAGAAAGCGATGCTTCGGTAACGGCGGCAGAAAAATGGGTTGCGGCGGTTCCTGAGGTGCACAAGGCCACCGCCGGGAGTCCGGTTGCCTTACCCACACCTAAAGCTGCAAAGGCCGCGCAACGCTCATCGATGAATACCTCAACCGATATCTCGGCGCGCGCAGACAGCGCAAGTGCCATGGGCGTAGAACGTGACCCTGGGGCAATGTATGCATGTTGCACCCCATCGCGAATCCACTCGTCAACCAAGGTGGCGCAAAAAGTGGCTTGTGCATTAGCGGTCGTTGGTACTGTCATTTTTCGCCATTTCTTTGCTCAGGTGTAAATTCTTACACTCTTGACTCCCCTAGAGTGACCTTATGAACGTAGAAATTTGGTCTGATGTCGTTTGCCCGTGGTGCTACATCGGCAAAAGGCGGTTTGAAACAGCCCTGGCGAACCTTGCAGCAGAGGGTGTCGAACTCGATATCAACATCACCTTTCGCCCGTTCCAGCTCGACCCATCTGCACCGAGAAATGCGCCGAGCCCAGTAGTTGACGGATACGCAAAGAAATTTGGCGGTGTGGAAAAAGCACATCAAATCATTCATCACGTCACTGCAGCCGCACACGACAGCGGCATTGAATTTCATATGGAAAATGCTCTTCGCGCAAACACCTTGCAAGCTCACCGCTTACTCCATTTAGCGTTATTGCATCATGGCCCTCAGACCCAAGTTGAGCTCAAACAAGCACTCCTTGAGGCCTACTTCACCGACGGAAAAGATATTGGCAGTTCCGAAGTCCTCGTAACGTGCGCACAACGTGCGGGAATTGCACCAGAGACCGCACACGAATATCTCTCGTCAGACGAAGGCCTAGAAGAGGTACAAGGCGATTTCTCACTCGCCGGGGAACTTGGCATCACTGCAGTTCCAACATTTGTTTTCGACGGCAAATGGACAGTACCTGGAGCGCAAGACGTCGCGGTCTTCGAGAATGTATTGCGGCGACTCGCAACACGAACTCTTTCCTCTTGAGTTCAACTCTCAACATGCTGGGTTTCTCTTCCAACGGTCCAAATACCTCACATGAGAAAATTGTTCTCATTCACGGTTTCACCCAAGCAAAAGAGATTTGGCATCTCATTGTTCCGAAACTTCTACAAGAGTTAAACGTGTTGTCACCGCAGGTAATTTCAGTTGATCTTCCTGGTCATGGCGAAAGCGGTTCAGAGGAGGGCAATCTCTCGCAAGCCGCACAACAGATCGTTGAACTCTGTGGAGAAGCAACGTACGTTGGCTATTCACTTGGTGCTCGCGTCGCTCTACATTGCGCACTGCAGGCACCAAACTCCGTGAAACGCTTGGTCTTGTGTGGTGTTACTCCTGGCTTACGCAGCGAACAAGAACGTGAAACACGCCGCGTTGCCGATGAGAACATTGCTCAAACTATTGAACAAACTCCCCTAACTGACTTTCTCAACGGGTGGACTCGCCAACCGATTTTCAATGGCTATGTTCCAGACGAAATTGATATGTCAATACGGCTCAAAAACAAATCTGGCGGACTCGCTATGAGTTTGCGAACAATGGGAACTGGTTCACAAGAAGATTTATGGACCAAGCTCTCCGAGCTCACCATGCCCGTGTTGCTCGTCACGGGTGAAGACGATGTCAAATTCTCTCAAATTGCTGTCGAAATGAAAGCAATCATTGGACAAGCAGCACAGCTTGCACCCATTCCACATTGTGGCCATTCGGTTCCATTTCAAAAACCAACGGAATTCTGCTCAGTTACATCGCAATTTATTCTGTCGCACTAGCGACTAGCGATGAGCAGACCGAGTGAGAAAAGCACACCAAAAATGAGTTGAGCTCGACCTGTTGCACCGAGAACCTCAATGAGGTCGCGACCGCTCGCTCCGCCGCGTACAGCACGCACTGCACCACGTGCACTTGCAATACCGAGAAGACCCAAAATGGCTGCAGGCTTTTGAATAGCTACCGCCACAACAAACGCTGCCGACAGTACATACAGAAATACAAAAAACTGTCGTGTTCGCGCGTCGCCTAGTCGCACTGCCAAAGTGTTCTTACCCACTGTGCTGTCGGTTGGAATGTCACGTAAGTTGTTGACAACAAGTAGTGCACAGGCAAAACAGCCCACTGGAACGCACGAGATCCACATTGCACTGGTGAGTTCTTCGGCGACCACATACGCACTACCTAAAGTTGCAACAACGCCGAAAAAGACGAAAACGAATATTTCCCCTAAACCCATGTACCCATAGGGTCGAGGGCCTCCTGTGTATGTCCAGCCGGCCGCAATTGCACATACTCCAACCAGCAGGAGCCAGGGCGATGTTGCTAGGGAAAGCACAAGACCACATACCGCTGCGCATCCAAACGACAAGAAGGCTGCTTTCTTCACTGACTTTGGGGCCACTAGGCCAGAGCCCACCAGACGCAAAGGGCCTACACGAACGGCATCGGTTCCCTTCACCCCATCGCTGTAGTCATTGGCGTAATTCACTCCCACTTGCAAAGAGAGGCTGACAACAAGCGCCAGAGCGATGCGCCACCACACCGGGTGCGCTGTTCCCACCGATAATGCCGCCCCCACCAAGACCGGCACAACAGCTGCAGGAAGGGTTCTCGGCCGGGCCCCCATTACCCAAAGTTTCACGGCGGAGATTTCGTTGGCAGGTGATTGCGAATCTGTCACCTCATTAGTGTCTCACGAAATAGCGGTCTAACCTTTGCATATGAACAAACTCGTGGGCATCGACATGGCTCTGTCTAGCGAGTTTGTATCTGCACTTCAAAATATATGGCTCGCAGGCGACTGTGCATTCCCTATTGATCAGCGCTTGCCGCACGCCCAAAAGGCCCAGCTTGTTGAAGATTTCGGAGTTCAAGAACTCGTGACGGCAAATGGTCGAAGCATCATTGCGCACCACGAGTCACACGTTGACGATAATGATGCTGTAATTTTCACCACCTCTGGAAGTAGTGGTACGCCGAAAGGCGTAGTACACACGCACGATTCTCTTCGTGCCAATGCCAATACCGTTGCGCACTATTTTGGAGACACTTCAGCAATGCACTGGCTTGCATGTTTACCTCCATCTCACGTTGGTGGGTTCGGAGTCATTTCACGAGCTCTTCATTGGGGCTGCAAACTCACAGCCGTCTCACAATTCGATGCCGCAGAAGTAGAAAGTCTCGCCCGGAGCGGAGTGACGCATACATCGCTTGTTGCAACTGCGCTGGGGCGCATCAACGCTGAACTTTTTGAGAGCATCCTCCTCGGTGGAGCAAAGCCTCCACCTACGTTGCCACCGAATGTCACCACTACGTACGGCCTTACCGAAACCATGGGTGGCGTTGTGTACAACCGAACTGCACTTACTGGTGTCGAAATTTCCATTTCTGCAGATCAAGAAATTTTGGTTCGCGGACCCGTGCTCATGAACCGCTACTACCAGCCCCAACTGGGTCACCCCGTTGACAGCGAAGGTTGGCTGCACACTGGAGATCTTGGAAGTATGAGCCCAGACAATCAACTGTCAGTGGTTGGACGCCGAAGCGAACTCATCATTTCTGGTGGCGAAAATATCTTGCCAGAAGTAGTGGAAGCCGCCCTTGTAAATCACCCTGACGTGAGTGACGTATGCGTGGTGGGCGTAGATGACCAAGAATGGGGGCAAAGAATTGTCGCATTCATCGTGCCTACAACTACCTCGGCTACACATTCTTTGACGGAGTGGAGAGAGTTCGTGGCTGAATCACTTCCTCGATTCATGGCCCCACGCCAGGTTGTAGTAATCAACAGCATTCCACGAAGCGCACTTGGCAAACCTCAGCGACAAGCATTAAGAGAAATACTCGCCCCATAGAAAAAGTGCTCTATGAGTGGGCAACTCCAGCTCCACCGTCGATGACATAAGTTTCACCAGTAATCCAACTCGCCGCATCTGACACCAAAAAAGCTGCAAGATTGGCAATGTCTTGAGGCTCGCCAAGACGACCTAATGGTGTTCGCTTTGCAAGTGCATCTCCAAAATTATCGACCAGCACTGCTGCGAAGTCTGTCTTCACTAATCCGGGAGCAATACCCACCACACGATTCGGACCAATCTCGCTCGCTAGTTGACGAGTGAAATGAATGAGTGCTGCTTTCGTGAGGTTGTAAATACTGAGACCCGACTCTGTGCGCATTCCGCCAACAGAGGCAATATTCAAAATGACTCCGGGCTTTTCTTTGAGAGCCATTTCATAGGCCATCTGTGTCCAAAACAATGGGCCTTTTAAATTGACCTGAAAGGTTTTATCGAACCGCGCTTCATCAACCCCGAGCGAGTCTCCGTAGTAAGGGTTGGTGGCTGCGTTGTTGATGAGAATATCGATGCCACCGAATTTTTCGATAGTGGCAGCAATGCATTCCCGTCCAGATGGAATATCGCCAGCATTGGCGGCGAACACTTCGGTAATGCCATCAATCTCTTTTGCGGCTTCACGCAGTGCATCTTCCTTGCGGGACGACAACATCACTTTTGCTCCGCTTTCTGCGAGAGTCTTTGCAATTGCCTTGCCGATACCTTTAGATGCTCCAGTAACCAGAGCCACCTTGCCTTCGAATGAAATCTCCATTACTTCAAACTACTCCTGCTTGAAGTACCAATTTCGCATCAGGATTCTGAAATATCTTGCACGTGGGCGGAAATCTGAATGGTACGAATTCTGCGGCCCACCAGCTCTTCCACAGTGAATTTCCAACCCTCAGCTTCAACACTCTCACCTGGCTCAGGCACATGTTCGACCATGTTGAATACGAAACCGGCCAATGTGTCCCAATCGGTATTGGGAAGATGTGTCGCCAGTAATTCGTTGACATCATCAATTGGCATTTTGCCATCCACGCGATAGTTGCCATTGGGAAGTCGGAGAACTCCAACCTCATCATCATCGAATTCGTCGATGATTTCACCAACCAATTCTTCTAGGCAGTCTTCAAGCGAAATAATTCCGACAATTGAACCATGTTCGTCGGCCACAACAGCGAGGTGATATTTTTCTCGCTGCATCTCTCGCATCAAACGGTTCACCGGCTTGGTTTCAGGAACAATGACAACTTTACGAATGAGAGCGGTCATGACTGAGGCGCCGGCACCTTCACGTTCTGCACGCATCAGGTCCTTCGTATAGGCAATGCCCACCACGTCAATATCTTCTTCGCCTTCTTGAATAACCGGCAGTCGGCTGTATCCCTCGGAAATAGCTACGTCGAGAGCTTCAGTAATAGTCATGTTGTGATCGACGGTGACCATGTCTGGACGCGGCACCATGACTTCGCGCACAACCGTATCGCCGAACTCAATAACCGATTCAATCAGTTCGCGCTCTTCATGCTCAATCACTTCGTCTTGCGCTGCGGCTTCAACGATGCCAAGGAACTCTTGTTCACTAACGAATGGCCCCGACTGCAATCCTTTGCCGCGCACAATGACGTTGGTGAGCGAAATGAGGCCTCGCGACACAAACTGCAAAGGCCAGAACGACACAATGAAACTGGTGGGTCGAGCAATGATGAGCGCTGCTCTTTCTGGATACAACACTGCATATGTTTTCGGCACAGCCTCGGCAAACACATAAAAGACCACAACGTTCAAGAGAACACCTACAACAACTCCACCCGCTCCAAATAAACGCCCAGCTACAACACCTGTCAGCGTGGCTTGAACGGTTTGACAAATGTTGACGCTCAGCAACAATGGGTTGACCCAGCGAGCCGGGTCAATGACGAGTTTCGCGAGCGATCGTGCCGATTTCACTCCTTGATCGGCTAACGCTGCTGCCTTTGGTTTCGAGATTCTCGAGAGAGCCATTTCGGCGACGCCGAAAAAAATTAAGAGCATGAGCAACAAGAGAATTGCAGCCAGCATCCAATAGTCAGCGCTAGTAGGGACAGAAGCAATCATTGCGCATCCTCTGGGTGATCAATACGAAAATTGAGCGGGGCAGGTGACTTCCAAAAATACTGTTCCAAAAGCTCTTTCTCGCGGCTTTGCATCCGTGTTCGCTCATCGTCTTCGGCGTGGTCATAGCCCAAAACGTGCAATGAGCCGTGCGTTACCAACAAAGCAATTTCGTCATCGAAGGTTCCCGCGTGAGTTGGGGCCTGCGCTAGTGCAACTTCTGGGCATATAACAACGTCACCTAGAAGCAACGGAGAATCTTCCATGTTTTCCGAAGCCCGATCTGGGCCTCGAGACACAGACCCTGGGCCGCTAGCAAACTCGGGCACAAAAGCGTCGATGGGGAAAGCTAAGACGTCGGTCGGGCCACTCTTGCCCATGTGAACGCTGTTCATTTCTGCCATCACATGAGGCTCAACGAACAAAATACTCATCTCGGCGGCGCCACGCACACCTTCAGCTCTTAAGACATCGGTGGCAAGCAGCTGCCATCGAGCAAGGTCAATGGCGACTCCGCTCTGTTCGGACGCACAGAAAACGGTGAGCTCACCGTCGCCGCCTACACGCTTTGGTTTTTTAAACCTTCCTAAAAAGTCAACCATTCAGATGTCAGCGCTGTCTTTCTTCATATGCAGACACAATATCTGCAACGATGCGATGGCGTACGACATCTGATTTAGACAAATGCACGAATTCCAAGCCTTCAATTCCGGTGAGAATCTTTTCCAACCCAACCAGACCACTCTTGCCATTTTGAACATCAATTTGAGTGACGTCTCCGGTCACCACGACTTTTGAGTTGAACCCAATTCTCGTGAGGAACATTTTCATTTGTTCAGGTGTCGTGTTTTGCGCTTCGTCAAGGATGATAAACGAGTTGTTGAGTGTTCGTCCTCGCATAAATGCCAACGGAGCCACCTCAATAGTTTGGCGCTCGATGAGTTTCTGAGCACCCTCATGGTCAACCATGTCGTACAACGCGTCGTAAAGCGGTCGCAAATATGGGTCAATTTTTGCCATGAGGTCTCCGGGCAAGAAACCGAGCCGCTCGCCCGCTTCCACTGCAGGGCGCGTCAGAATAATTCTTTGCACTTGCTTTGCCTGCAAGGCCTGAACAGCCATGGCGACTGCTAGCCAACTTTTTCCTGTTCCGGCAGGCCCCACACCAAAAGTGATGACGTTTTCACGTATTGCATCGACATATCGCTTTTGACCGGCAGTTTTGGGCTTCACTGCACGACCGCGACCCGCACGCATCACTTCATCGGTGAGTACGTCACTTGGGCTCTGATTATTACGCACCATGTCGATTGATCTGTCGATGACCAAGGAGTCGAAGGCTTCGCCTTTTTGTAACAGCATCACGAGTTCCTCAAAAAGGCGCCCTGCTTTTACCGAATCAGCTCCGGCCAAAGACACCACATTGCCACGAACTGAAATTTTTGTTGACGGGAAGGCGTCTTCAATACGGCGCAAATGCTCGTCGCGCATTCCCAATAGATCGGCCATCATGTGCGAATGAGGAATGACCACATCGACAGTGGAAGAGGTAGTAACCATCTATAAGAAACGTAGCGCATTAGCTAGGAGGTGAGCATGGTCGATTCTGCTTTTACGCCAGTTTCACGAGGGCGAACGAAGTCGATGGCGTAGTAACGCTGGGTGGTGATGGGTATGAGATCTGCCTCAGAGACCATCCGTGCCAAACGAACCATGAGTTCTGCGGCGCCACCGGTGGCTTCAGGCTGGTTGCTCTCGGGGGTGTCGAACACCAGTAAAGCCCCTTCATTGGCCTCTACAGCCAGGGCGTGCTTACCTAAATGAATGACTGCACCCTTCGCCACATAATCGGGGTCGACGACGGCCCACACCACGTAGTGCACCTGACCATTGCGAAAACGGTCGGGGTAATGCTTGGCGAAATAGAGTTCCGAGAGCCAGCGGGTGGCCCGCACATCGGTAGCAATCAGCGTCATAGCAACAGGGACACCGTCGTCCCACACCACCCAGGCGCGATTGCTCTGCAGGGTCATTTGATCGTTGAATTCCAAACGATCCAGCATCTCATGAGTTGCTGTGAGCTCGGCCTCAGGCAAATAGGCGCGCACATAGAGGTTCCACAGTGAATCTTGCAGGTTGTGGTCTACAACGTGAGAATGGCGGGTGACGTACATACGTGGAGGTACTCCAAAGAAGAGGCACTCCGCCTGCTCCAAGAGTAGTTGATCCACCCTTGCAATTCGGGTCATGTGTAGCCTGAAAATCCAGTGCGTAAAAGCTTTTCTCAATTGGCATGGCTCATAGGGGCTGTGGGCGTGGTTCTCGGGCTTGTCAATATGTTGACTCCCTCAACAACCGTAGGGAACACCTTCTATTTCATTGCCGCTACCCAGTTGGCCGTTTGCGTCGTCATTGGGTTTTTCGCTCATCGACCCGACCCCAGGACATGGCTCGTCATCTTGGGAGTGTCTCTGTTCACCGTCGCAGGACAAACGCTTGCCGACAGTTCACTCCCCGACGAGACATTGCGCATTGTGTCGGAATCATTTTTCCTTGTAGTGCAGATACTCCTTGCAAGCGCGCTGCTCCTCGTCACACTCAGGCGTAACGGAACAGCAGTTCTCAACTCCCTCGGAGATGCATTGGTTGTTGCATTAGGAGCTTGGCTGCTCATCTGGATTGGGCTACTACAACCGTCGCTCAACATTGCGGGAGAACCAACGGTCATCAGTGCGTTACGTGGCATCACTCTAGCTACAAGCACAATCGTTCTCTTCCTCCTCGTCTCGTTACTCTTTAGCGAAGCAAACCGCACACCATCTATTTGGTTACTTTTTGGTGCCATTTCGCTGTCGCTGCTTGGTGACTTCCTATTTGCCTTCGACAAATCTGGCCATGCAAGTGTTTCTGACCGATTGCTCAACGCCCCTTACGTCATGAGTCTCTTTTTAGCGTCTGCAACCTTCTTGCATCCTTCAGTACGCAGCCTCACTCATCGCAGCACCACACGTCAACGTCAGCCTTTGCTCGGCCGACTAGTTCTCACCACAACTGCGCTCGTAGTGCCACTCATCACGGTTGCCCTTTTTGATCCGCGTAATCAGGTCGACCGTGTCATCCGTGCAATATCTTTATTCGTGCTCGCTGCGTCGGTGACAGCACGAGTAATACAAGCAGTTCGCACCAACGCCCGCACACAAGCGGTGCTCGTCAAAACCGCACAAACCGATGCACTCACACTTCTCCCTAACCGTTCACTCATGTTGAAACACATTGAAGAGGCCGTCGACAGTGCTTGGCGAACCGGCAAAGTTCCGGCGGTCCATTTCATTGACGTCGACCGTTTTAAAAACATTAACGACTCACTTGGCCACAGTGCCGGAGACGATGTTTTGGTGGCCGTTGCGCAGCGACTCACAAATGCCGTTCCACCATCGGCAATAGTCGGGCGCATCAGTGGTGACGAATTTGTTGTTTTAGAGCCAAACAGCATTGGCGACATTGAGGCCATGAAAACCGCCGAACGAATTCTTGAATGTTTCCGTGAGCCCCTGGCGCTTAAACAAGGAGACGTCTTTGTTTCGGCAAGTATTGGGGTGGCATGTTCAAACGCGGCTGAATCCCCTTCGCCCGAAGAACTCTTGCGCCATGCCGACGCTGCGATGTACAGGGCAAAAGACGCAGGACGTAACTGCATTGCATTATTTGATGCATCAATGCTTGAGAGAGCAACAGAAAGACTCACTTTAGAAACAGCGCTCTATAGGGCACTGGAACGACAAGAACTCACGCTTGTTTATCAGCCCATTATTGACCTGCAATTAGGAGATGTTCTTGGCTTTGAGGCTCTCATGCGTTGGGAACGAGAAGACGGGTCCACCAGTTCTCCAGCACAATTCATTCCTATTGCTGAGGAAACTGGCATCATTGTGCCCATAGGGGCCTGGGCGCTTATTGAGGCGCTGACACACTTGCGTAGTTGGATTGATGCTGGCATTTGCCCTGAAACCGCATCTATGTCTGTCAATGTGTCGCCGCGACAACTTCATGATCCGCACTTCGTCTCAGTAGTGAGCGAGGCCCTTACTCGAGCGCGTGTACAGCCGCAACAACTGTGGCTTGAGATGACTGAAAGCATCATGATTACCGAGCCCGAACAGGCCCTTGCCGCTCTGCGCCGGTTGAACACTCTTGGTGTGCGGGTTGCCATCGACGATTTTGGTACCGGATACTCTTCGCTGTCGCTTCTGCAAAGTTTCCCTATTCAACGGCTGAAAATAGATAGATCTTTCATTAGCGGCATTGCCGACGATGTGAGCGCTCGGTCAATTGTAAAAACCATTTTGGCAATGAGCGAAGCGCTTGGTCTCGACACTGTCGCCGAAGGCGTAGAAACTGACAGACAGTTACAGGCGCTTGTTGATCTACGTTGCGCAAAGGCGCAGGGCTACCTCATTTCGCACCCTGTCGCCCCAGAGCAAATGCGCAACACTGTCATTTCCTTAGACAAGTTTTCGCAGTGGCCAAAATATTCTGATTAACGATCTTTCATAAAGGGGAAGCTCAAGCGAGTTTTTGCCACGTGCTCTTGCGTTACCTCTGCAAAGAGAATTTCTTCTGTGTCATCTCCAGCCGCAAGTGGTTCGCCGAGTGGTCCAAATATTCGACTGTCTCCTGAGTAGACCAAAGATCCCCCTGTGCCAACACGATTAACCCCCACTACATAGGCCTGGTTCTCAATTGCGCGCGCCTGCAATAGTGCTAGCCAATGCTCACGACGACTATCGGGCCAATTCGCCGGCACCAAATAAACATCGGTCTGTTGTGCACAATTCCAAAACTCTTCAACAAACCGCAAGTCGTAACACACAAAGAGCGACACACGAACACCCTCAACATCGAGAGTCACGATGTTTGAACCGGCACGGAACCACTTATCTTCCCCACTGTAAGTAAAAGGATGAATTTTCACATAACGCGTGAGGTCGCCTTTCGGCGAGGAAATGATAAAGGTGTTTCCTGGTAGCGCGTCATTGGTTTCGGGTAATTCTGCACACGTTCCTCCAATCCATACGTCAAACTTCTGCGCCATGTTCTGCAAGAACTGCGAGCTCGGACCATTGAACGGTTCGGGTAATTCATTTATCCATTTTTCACCCATGGCGAAACCTGTAGAAAACATTTCACTCAATACAACAAGTCGGGCTCCGCCTTGTGCAGCTGAAGCAATAAGTGATTCAAGATGTAGAAAATTGGCTTCTCGATTGAGCCACTGAATGTCGTGTTGAATTGCGGCGATTCTCACAGAGACCAGTTTCGCAGACGTTTTGCTGCCTCGGTGATAACACTTTCCTGCTTGCAAAAGGCAAAACGAACGAGGTGCCTGCCGTGGTGCGCATTTTGTGGCGTATAGAAAGCGACATTTGGTATTGCTACGACACCGGCTTCATGCGCAAGTCGATGGCAGAACTCGCGTCCGTCTCCGTTTGGCTGCATTGAACGAATATCTGCAGTAACAAAGTACGTTGCCTCAGGAGAAAAATATTCGAATCCCGATTCCGAAAGTACATCACACAATTGATTACGACGATCTTCTAAATTCTTTCCCAGACTCTCGAAAAACTCATCGGGCATGGTGAGTCCATGCGCAATGGCTGGTTGGAATGGAGCCGCATTTACATATGTGAGAAATTGTTTTGCGGAACGTACTGCCGCAATGAGATGTGCAGGACCCACTGCCCAACCCACCTTCCAACCTGTTGTGCTAAAAGTTTTACCACCACTTGAAATGACAATAGAGCGCTCTCGTGCTTTTGGTATTTCAGCGATCGATGTGTGATGTTGTCCGTCGAACACGAGATGCTCATAAACTTCATCGGAGATAATTACCAAGTTGTTTTGCTCAGCAATGCGAACAATTTGCTCTTGCTCTTCTCGCGTGAGCAACATTCCAGTTGGGTTATGCGGAGAATTAATGAGCAGTATCTTTGTACGTTCCGTAATTGCAGACTCCAGCGCCGCCATATTTGGCCGATACGAAGGTGGCTCAAGCAAAATTGGCACCGATACTGCCCCGGCCAATGCAATGCATGCTTGGTAGCTGTCGTACATCGGTTCAAAAAGAACCACTTCATCACCTGGCTCTAACAGCCCAAGTAGGGCTCCGGCTATTGCCTCAGTTGCCCCTGCGGTTACCAACACTTCTGTATCGCAATTGTACGAAACCCCGTAAAACCGAATTTGGTGCTGAACTATCGCTTCTCGCAATACCTGCATTCCATTTCCGGGTGGATACTGGTTTAAACCCGCGTTAATAGAGTCAATAGCGATATCAAGAACTTCTCGTGGCCCATCGGAATCGGGAAAGCCTTGACCTAAGTTGACCGCACCAAGTTCAACTGCAAGCGCAGACATCTCGGCGAAGATTGTGGTTCCAAATGGCCGCAACCGCGATGCAACAGCAGATGGCGGCACAACGTTCACAACTATGGCGTCTGGGTTCTATTTACCAGCGAGCGCAGCAACAACAGGAGCCATTGCCGCCGTGGCATCTTGCTGGAATGCGATGTAGGTGATGCCCCAGCGCTCGCGCAGCATTGTGATGTTGTCGATAATTTGCTCAACGCTTCCAATTTGGAAGTACGGGGCCTGCAAGACCACTTCTGGTGGCAAACCGAACATTGGTGCCATTTTCTCAGCAACCGACATTGGGTCGTCGGTGACAACTGTTGCAAAAACTTGCAACTGCAATTCCAACTGGTCGAAACGATCGCCTGCAGCAGCTTTTACATAACCAATCTTTTCGTCCACGACGTCTGCTGCCGCTGTAGCCATAGAACGAGGGTTAATGGAACGGCCAACAATTTTCGGGTTAATGCCAATGACGTCAGCCTTGCGTGCGGCCATGGCAAGCAACTTTGGACCGCCACCACCAACAGTGATGGGGATATTCGAGATGGGCTTTGGCATTGCATCAATTTCAGAGACACTGTAGAAGCGTCCTTCGTGCGAGAAAGGACCTGCGCCCCACAAACCGCGCATCACTGTGATTGCTTCTTCCAAACGCTCAATACGTGTCATTGCATCGTCTTGAGTGATACCGGTGATGGTGTAGTCCTCTTTCATCCAGCCAGCACCCAAACCCATCATGAAACGGCCATCAGACAACAGGTCAATTGTTGCTGCTTCTTTGGCGAACACGACTGGGTTACGGAAGTCATTTCCTGCAACCAGTGTTCCTACCTGCAATGTCTTTGTTGCCGCTGCGGCTGCCATGAGGGCAGGTACAGGTGCGAATTGCTTGGTGTAGTGATCGTCCATTTGCAATGAGACATAACCAAGGTCTTCTGCTTGCCTGGCAATATCTGCCCATTCTTTACCGCTGCCTGCGGTCTTTGCTTTTGCGCCGAATTTGAAAGGTTTAAGAGTAGCCATGCACTCAGACTACCTATTTCACTTCGTCGGCAACGAGTACCACCTTGCCCGCCACTCGCCTTTCCTCTAGATCTTTGAGGGCTACGGCAGCCTCGCTCAGTGAATACACCTGTGGTTCCACTGGGCATAAATCATTCGTGGCAATTTTGGCCAACACCTCTTCGAGCAACTGAGCATTTTCTTGCGGATGACGACCCGCCCATGCCCCCCAATCGACACCAATGACTCTTCGGTTGCGCAGAAGCACCTGGTTGGCCGGCAACTGTGGGATTCCGCCAACGAACCCGATGACCAGATACTGGCCATCTTCGCCAAGCGCCCGCAAACAGGTTTCGCCAAGAGAACCGCCTACTGGGTCGTAGAGCACATCGACTCCGCCACCCGAAATTTCTTTCGCCCGTTCTTTCACGTCTTCACTCGAAGAGTCGACCACTGCACTTGCACCCCTCGCAAGAGCAAGGTCACGTTTTTCCTGCGACGAGGCTGCAGCAATGACCCGCAATCCGAGAGCAGTGCCAATGTCGACAGCGGCAAGACCAACCCCACTGCCCGCACCCAACACCAACATCCATTGTTCTTTTTTTGCACTCGACTCGACGCTGATATGTGCTCGTCGTGTGAGAGCAAACCAACCAGTGAGATAACTCTGCAAAAAACTTGCAGCCTGACCTGTAGACAGCGTGTCGGGAATATTGATGACGCGATCTGCGCGAACTACTGCCTCTGTTGCAAAACCCCCAAAGCCAACGTTGGCCAAAACGCGCTTACCCAAAAGCTCCGCAGAAACATCGTCTGAACACTCAATCACTTCTCCCACCACTTCCATGCCCGGAATAAATGGGGTGGGCGGCTTTATTTGATACTTCCCCTGTATCAGAAGCCCATCGACATAGTTCACGCCGCTAGCCAACACTCTCAAACGAACATTTCCATTCAAAAGAGGAGGTGTTGGAACCTCTTCTAGTGACAAATTTTCCAGTGGTCCTAGTTCTTTACATATCACCGCTCGCATAGACCCGATGGTAGTTCGCTACTCTCGTTGGAATGACAAGCACCCCCCACTCTGCAGCAGAAACTTTTGCACCAGGCCTGTTTACTGGCCGTACGGTTCTCGTGACCGGAGGAGGCCGTGGCATCGGTCGCGCTACTGCTCTTGGCTTTGCCCAATTGGGCGCCGACGTTGCCCTAGCCGCACGCGACGCCGACAACTTGGCAACGACGCATGCCGATATTGAAGCACTCGGCGTTCGGTGCATTTCTCAGGTATGCGATATTCGCAATACCGAAAGCGTTGAATCACTTCGCAACACGGTGATGACGTCGTTTGCCAAACTCGATTTTCTCATCAACAACGCAGGTGGGCAGTTTCCTGCGCGCCCGTCAGAAATTTCCGACCGCGGATTCCGCGCTGTGGTCGACCTCAACCTGCACGGCACATGGAACATGCTCAGCCGGTTTGTGCCCGACCTTATTGCTGGTGGCGACGGCTCCATAGTGAACGTGGTTCACAACCAAGTGGGCGACCGTGGTGCTCCGCTCTTTTTGCACTCTGGTGCAGCTCGAGCAGGTGTAGTGAACATGACCAAAACAACAGCGTTGTACCTCGCTCATCGCGGAGTCACAGTTAATGCTCTTGCTCCCGGACCAGTAGATACTCAAGGGTTCCGCGAAAAAGAAGTTGCCAATATTTCTCCAGATGTCGTGGAGTACACCAAGGCCATCATTCGCGATACACCTATTCAACGTTTGCAAAGCCCCGAAGAAACAGCTGCGCACATTTTGTTTTTATGCTCCCCTGCCGCAAGGTCGCTCACTGGCCAGTTACTTATTGCCGACGCAGGAAATGCAATGGGCAACCAAAATGCTGTTTATTCACCCGACATGCAGTGGTAGTACACGCAAGATAGTTGTTACCACTTCACTGGCAACGTGCGTTTTCCCCACAGCAAAAATGTTTCAATTCGTTCGGGTTCTCCGTCTAGTTCAAGCGTTGGAAATAACTCAATGAGTTTTCGCAAAGCAATACGCGTTTCCGTGCGCGATAGCGCCGCCCCTGGGCACACGTGCAAACCAAATCCGAAAGACAAATGCCTGCGCAGTTGATTCAGGTCGCGGTCAAGGCGAAAGGTATCGGGGTCTTCCCATGCAGCGGGGTCACGGTTTGCCGACGCGTAAAGCACCATCACCTTTTCGTCGCTTGGAATTTCTGAACCTGACATTGTTACTGGGCACGTGGTGGTGCGATACAAGCCCAACACCGGAGGGTCGTAACGCAGGCTCTCTTCAATAGCAACATCGACGAGATCGGGGTTATTCACCACCTCGTTCCACCTACTACGGTCTTGCAACAAACGCCATACCAAGTTGGTAATGAGAGAAGTAGTCGTTTCGTTTCCCCCCACCAGAATTTGCACCAACATTGAGAGCATCTCTGCATCGGTAAGTGGGTCATCGTGCGACATGGCTGCATGTGTCAACTCTGAGATGAGGTCATT
>CAIOHI010000351.1 GCA_903858075.1 uncultured Actinomycetes bacterium | reverse complement strand
GTCATTCATTATACGTTTGACACACGCAGCAGATGCAGATGAAAGGTCGGAAATACGCGATTATATGAGCGGACTCAAGGAGTATCGCGCAATCAAAGGAGTTACCAAAACCAGAGAATCAGATGTTAAAGGAAATCTTCTTTATTTATGGGCTGCTGTTGCAAAGAATGTTCAGCATATGGGTGGGGGAGTTGCATCAACGGATGGTGCACCCCTCATTGCAGAAATTGAAAAACTGCTCGCAGCAGAGAGTGAGGGTATACAGCGGGCAGTTCCACGGTTATCTATCATACGCCTCAACACTGAGAGCAAGTTTGACGCAGCACTTATGCAGTGGTCCATGATGACGCACATGGTGGGAGTTATGAACACAGCCATCCAGGCTAAGTTTCTCTGGAGCGTGGCCTATCTTACGAGACACCATTCTGACATGGACTTCTGGGCAACTCAGGAGTACTTCATCGCATGTCTAGACTTAATTGATCGGAAGATTTGTACAGTGGAAAATGTTGCTGATAAAGACAGAAACATTATGATCTCCACAGCAATTCGGTTAGGTTGCGTGCAATCTGGGGCAGTTTCGGGGGGCAACAAAAGCACCATAGATGCTTCCAACCCGATCAAGAAGACTTGGAACGGGAGTTTTAAGCACAACACGGCCGCCAATGCCAGAGTCAAGCCATGCCCGGTCTACAACGGGAGGCCTGGTCAACTGCACAACTCCGGGATTCTTGACAAAAATGGAGCATGCGTTTTCCGCCATGTCTGCAATGCCTGGGTCGATGACAAGGGGTCCGGTGGCTTATGTGAGCGAGACCATGGCAGAATCTCCGGCCCTTGCGACAACCCCCATAAGTGTGCCGCATGCGTGCCCTGAAGGGCATCAAGGCCATTGGCGGCATGGGTGGTCCAAGATGGAGGCACTACAAAATGCTGTGCGAAAGCACGGAGTTGTGGCGCTGCCTGGGAACACACTGCAGCCATCTATTTTAACCCCTTTACTGCAGAAGGCGGTGAGAGGTGGGTTTATTTCGCCTGAGGCGTACGGGCGAGTCTCGGACGCTTTGAGGTTTGGTTTCAGACTGTCAGTTGATTTTCAAAAAATTCTGGCATCTGGCAAGCGTTACTATCGCAACTATCCATCGGCTTTGGCTGGGAGAGATGCTGTATGTGACGCGATTCGTGCGCGGGTTGATGCCGGCCGCACTTTGATACTTGGCACTTTTGAACGGCGTGAGTTGGAGGACCTGCCGGTTGCAAGTGCGAGCATTTTCCCTCTGTTGGCTATTCCAAAGCCACATGAGCCTGGGGTGTGGAGACCGCTGGGGGACCACACAAAATCACAACTCAATACGTTTTCAAGCCCTGGGAAGTTTTCTTTGAAGGTTTTGGAATGGATTGTGCGGAAACTGTCTCGGGGAATGTACATGCGCGTCACAGATATTGACGGTGCATTCACTTTGATGGGACTGCATCCGGATCTGTGGCCGTTCTTTTTGTTTCTTTGGTTTGATGTCAGGCTGCCGCGCGCGGAGCAGCACCGTCAGAACATTCTTTATGTACATGTTTTCTCTGATTTTGGATCGGCAGGAGCCCCGGAAGAATGGGGGATCTTGTTTGATACTATACTGGACCTCGCTCGGATGGAGGAGGTCCTCACTTTACCATTAAAAGTCTATGTTGATGATTTGACTCACCTTGGGCCAGATGGTTTACTTTTGGAGGCCGAGGGGGAGAGGCTGGATGCGTTTTTAGAGACTGTCGGAACGAGCACAAAAACTCGGAAGACAAAACACGCGGCGCAGTTCCAGCTGTCACTGGGTCTTTGGTGGCATTCGATTTTATTCACGCTGCAGCTGGATGAGCTTAAGCGGAACATATATTTGACCGAGTTTGCTGCGGCTTCAGCAGCTCGTGTTGTTACGTTGCGCCAGATGCAACGTTTGGCTGGCACAGGACAACGAGCAGCGCTCACAATGATGCCTGGCTCGAAGGTCCTCTTGGCATCGACATGGTCTTTGATGTCTGGTCTCCGTTTGGCGCATCACAAACGTCGCACCACTGCGCGGTTTCGCGGTGACTGGGAACAATTGCGTGTGCAACTCGAGGAGAATGCTGGGAGAGGGTACTATCGGTTTGACGATTTTTTACCTGGCGGGGAGGCTTTTACGGACGCTTCAAAACAAAAACGTTTTGCGGGCGGGGGATACTGTCATTCGTCTGGGTGTTACCGGTTTTGGTATTACGGGGCTGCTCGCAAGAGGCACTTTATTGATGCTCTCGAGGGCGATGCAGTTTTGGTTTTTGCAGAGGATATGGGACCAACGCTTAGCGGCTGCATTGTGGTCGTTCATGTGGACAACTCAGCCTTTCAGCAATCAGCTGTTAAGGGCTGGAGCCATGCGGATAGGCTCAATCATGTTCTGCGTTTGCTGCTTGCCTGCTCTGTTAAGCACAATTTTATCATGATTTTTGAGTGGATTTCCACTGATTTGAATGTCCTCGCAGATGCCCTCAGTCGGGACAACGAGATCAAGTTCTGCGTCGAGGCAGTTGCCCACGGGAGTCCCATCGTCGGACCTCTTCAGCGGCATCCCGACTCAGGAAATCGCCGAGACGGTTGACGATTTGCTCGACGAACGTTACAGTGCGAGCTCTGACCGCACCATTGAGGCGGCGGTGGCTCACTGGGACACTTGCCGCAATATGTGGGGGTGGCCGCAAGTTATTCCAACAGGAGACCGTGAACGCGGTGGTATGTTGGCTACTTTTGTTGTGTTTCTCATGGGTTTGACAGTTACAAGAGGCCCGACTCAGGGAAAATTTTACCCGGGGAGCACCATTTTTAGTTACGTGTGGGGCTTGTGCGCCTTCATGATTCAAAGTCGTCAGCTTGATCCGAGAATTGGCGTCATTAATTGGGAATTTTTCGCATCCGCGGTGCGGGTCGTGTGTCATGTCCCGTCCGAACCTCGCAAGAGGGTGCCGTTTGCTGTGTTAGTTGCGGCTCTCCAGGCGGTTGATTTGACTAATTTCGCAATGGTTCAAATGGCAGTGTTTGCTATATTACTGTTTTTCACGTTTCAGCGCGCAGAGTTCCCTTGCGCTACATCGCTTCACGACACAGATTCTTCAAAAATTTGCCGCGTCCGTGACATGGAACCTTATCATGGTGGCACTCGTTGGGCTATTGGCGCCACGAAAGCTGACCAACGTGCGGAACGTGTGTCAGGAAATGCAGGACCTGGTCGGGAATGGGTTATTATTGGTGAGGTGGAAGGGATCTGCGATCTGCGAGTTTGGCTAGCGCGTTTATTTGCGTTTTACCCCCACGGGCCAAGGGACCCAGACTCGTCGTTTTTTCGGGCTCATGATAAGGTGGGCCCTTTGACGTACAACCAGGCGTTAAAAGATTTTCGGAAGTTTTTATCTCCGGTGGTTCCGGATCCAAGTATTTATGGAATACACGGGCTTCGCGTGGAAGGTTACTTCACGTGCGTTCGCGCTGTTAGTGAGATGGCGGCGATTGTTCAAGGCGGATGGCAACCGGAGTCGCATGATCGTTATGACAGACTCCCGGTTGGCGAACAGTTTTTGATTGCGCCTAAGATGTTGAATTTTTATTCTAAGGATCCATTGGTGGTCCCTGCGGGCATTCTCGGCAGCCGTGGCGATCTTGGCCCGATCGCTGCACGGGCAGCTGCTGTTGGTTCCTCACGTGCCAGTACCAAACCACTGGCGAATGCGACTCTACGCATTTTGCCCGAGGGCTGGTCTCGTGTGGCTCGAGGAGATGGTAAAGGATTTACTTTTCTCCATACATCTGGTGCAAAATCGAAGACGATTAAAGGAATTGCCCAGAGGTCTGTTTATGTGGCGGTTCCAGCGCGCGCAAAGGTCAGGCGCGCCGCCACACCTGTGATACAACCGGTGCCCGCTCCCGCTCTGCGTCAGCGTGCACCTCCTGCGGTTGTTGTTTTACCCTGCATGACCGGCCCTTTCAAGGGTCCCGTATGTGGCACTACCCTTCCACACGGATTTTGCTCCTTACGTCAAGGTCATTTGGGGTTTTGTGGTTAATTCTCTCTCTCTCTTTAAATGGAGGCTGCTTTGGGAGCAGTTTGGGTTTCCAGCTAGCTTCGCTACGCAGCAGTGTATTGCCCGTGGTAGGTAATATATTGTGCCCTCCATTTTCATATTGATGTTCACGATGACTGGTCCATGATACTTTCTCGTGACCCCACCGGAGTTACTAGTTTGTATCAGGGGCCTGGCAAGAGAAGGGAGAAAAGTAGGTTGGGGCGTTTTACTGCTGTGGGGTACGCTGTGTGATAGAGCCAGGGTCCTCCCCCCGCCTCAGCCGTTGTGGGTGACGACGTAGCTCGTTTCTTTCTGTTCATATCCACCAGGTGGATTGCTTTCCCGCCCGCCCTCCCCGTAGTATGTTGTTAGTAGGTTTCCAGCTAGCTTCGCTACGCAGCAGTGTATTGCCCGTGGTAGGTAATATATTGTGCCCTCCATTTTCATATTGATGTTCACGATGACTGGTCCATGATAC
>CAIOHI010000350.1 GCA_903858075.1 uncultured Actinomycetes bacterium | reverse complement strand
TCGATTCGCGCGCAGCAGAAGACGGCACGGCTATCAGGCGCCGTCGTCAATGCCCCGAATGTAGCTACCGCTTTAGTACCCGTGAACGTCTCGAAGAGGTGGTGCTTCAGGTGGTCAAACGAAGCGGCGATCGCACTCCGTTTAACCGCCTCAAAATTATCGCTGGCGTGTCTGCAGCAAGTAAAGGCCGCCCGGTCGAAGAAGAGCAAATTGAAGTTCTTGCCGACAAGGTCGAAGAGGCGCTGCGCGCTACAGGAAACGAAGTGACTTCGGCTCAAGTTGGTCATGAAGTGCTCGAGCAATTACGCGAACTCGACGAAGTGGCGTACTTGCGTTTTGCCAGTGTGTATAAAAACTTCGATCAAGCTGCCGACTTCCGTCGCGAGCTTGCACTGCTCAAGAAATAGTTTTCTTAGCGTTTGCGTAAATAACGCAAGAAAAGAAAACCATCATCTTCAAGAACGTGTTGCAAGTGAAAATGCTGCGCAAGATCTGGGGCATTAGTCGTTAAGCGTGGTCCATTTCCACCAATGATTTGTGGAGAAATGGTGAGGTTAATTTCATCAACAAGATCTGCTGCTGTGAGTGATGCATTCAGTAGTGCGCCACCTTCAAGCTGAATGAAGTTGCACGACATTGTTTGTAGGGCGAGTTGCATATCGACCTCACTCGTGCCTGCACGCAAAGTTTCAACGGGAAGCTCTGGTGCCTCTGATGGAACCACCACATAGCCAGCGCCACTAGTAAAAAGATCTGTGGTGAAATCGAGTTGGCCTGTGTGGCTCACCACGGCTACGCGCTGACCCGCCTTGCTGGGCACTCCATAGCCCTCGGCACGTACGGTGCCAGCCCCAACCAAAACGTCGTCGGCCGCTGCCCTTAAGGCAAGTAATACAGAGCGATCAGAGGCATTTGAGAGGGCCGCAGAGTTGCCTGTCATCACTGTGGAGCCATCGATGCTTGCCACCATGCACATGGCCACCCAGGGGCGACCCGCGGGGCGTTGGCGTTCCACCCGGTATGCCTCGTCGGCAGAGATGCTTCGGCCTGATTCCCCCAAGGAATCGTGATAGGAGTAGATCAGTTTCACGCAGTGCATAGCCTATGGCTTGGGGGAAAGATGTCGACACTTAAACAAGAATCATCAGGCACAGAGGTGAACAAAGTTGCCTTTCGCACTTGCCCGCTCTGCGAGGCAGGCTGCGGTTTAGAGATCACTGTTAAAAACAATGTGGTCACGCATATTCGCGGCGACATGCAAGACGTTTTTTCGGCAGGGTTCATCTGCCCGAAGGGGAGCACGCTCAAACAACTACATGACGACCCCGATCGCTTGCGATTGCCTTTAGTGAAACGCAATGGCGTACATGTTCAGGTGTCGTGGCAAGAAGCGTGGGCTGAAGTAGAAAAGGGTTTGTTAGGGGTCATCAACACGCATGGTCGCGAGTCGGTAGCAACATACATGGGCAACCCCACCGCACATAACTTGTCTGCAATGACTTTTGGTCGTGTAGCGCTTCAAGCAATTGGAACCAAGCAACGTTTTAGTGCATCAACTGTCGACCAACTTCCGAAACAAGTTGCAGGTGGCTACATGTTTGGCACTGCAGCAACAGTTCCTGTTCCTGACCTCGATCGCACGCAGTACTTGCTCATGTTGGGCGCTAACCCCTATGCATCGAACGGCAGCATGTGTACTGCACCCGATTTCCCAAAGCGTTTGAAGGGCATTCAAGAACGCGGTGGAAAAGTAGTAGTAGTCGACCCGCGCAAAACGCGCACGGCAGAAGTCGCCGATGAATGGTTGGCCATTATGCCCGGTACCGACGGGCTCTTCTTGGCCGCTATTGCTCATGTGATGTTTGTCGACAAGTTGGTGAAAGTGTCTCCGCAACTTGTTGCGCACATCAACGGGCTTGGCGAGCTAGAGCACGCACTCGCACGCTTTACGCCCGAGGTAGTTGCCGATGTATGTGGATTGAGTGCAGAAACAATTCGTCGCATTGCTCACGAAATTACGCAGTCTCCAACTGCTGCGGTGTATGGCCGTATCGGAACAACAACAGTTGCCTTCGGCACCACAACATCGTGGCTGGTTGACGTAGTGAATGTTCTCTCTGGCAATCTCGATACACCAGGTGGGGCAATGTTTACGCTTCCAGTTGCTGGTGGCGCTACAACTCGCGGTACGCCCGGAAAAGGTCGCGGGTTTCGGGTTGGCAAGGGCCACACGCGTGTGCGGCATCTTCCTGAAGCTATTGGTGAGTATCCCGTTGCTGCGTTAGCAGAGGAAGTGTTAACGCCCGGAGAGGGTCAAATAAAAGCTCTGCTCACCATTGCAGGTAACCCAGTTCTTTCTACTCCGCACAGCAATCAACTCGATGAAGCGCTTGCACACTTAGATTTCATGGTGAGTGTCGATATTTATCTCAACGAAACAACACGACATGCACATGTTATTTTGCCGCCACCTTCGCACTTGCAGCGCGATCACTATGACCTGCTCTTATTGCAATTCGCAGTGCGCAACGTAGCCAACTACAGCGAAGCAATTTTGCCGTTAGAAAAAGGCCAACCCGACGAGTGGGAAATACTCGCGAAAATTGCAGCAATTGTGCAAGGCAAAGGAATTGATGCCGACGTTTCTGTATCCGATGATGCAGCAATGCGGTCAATGGTGAACAGCGCTGTCAAAGATTCCAATTCAAATGTTTGCGGGCGTGACGCCGATGAAATAATGAATGAGTTGTCGGTCAATGGGCAATGTGGTCCTGCACGAATGATTGATTTCATGTTGCGCACCGGGCCTTATGGCGATGCATTTGGTGCAGCAATTGGTGGTGCAACTTTGCAGTTATTGAAAGAGAATCCACACGGTATTGATTACGGTGCATTGCAACCACGCATTCCTGAAATATTGCGTACGCCAAGTGGAAAAGTTGAACTTGCACCTGAAGTGTTAATCAACGATCTCGATCGCTTGTATGACGTTGTTGGTAGTGGAGTAGTCGACAAAAATTCTGGTCGCAATTTGTTACTCATTGGTAGACGCCATTTGCGTTCAAACAATTCATGGATGCACAACATCAATGTGTTGGTGAAAGGTAAATCGCGTTGCACGCTCATCATGCATCCAGTCGATGCACATGCACGCAGCGTGAACGAAGGTGACATTGTTTCAGTGCAGAGTCGCGTAGGAGAAGTGCGCGTCGCTGTTGAAGTCTCCGACACCATTCGCCCCGGTGTGGTGTCATTGCCGCACGGGTGGGGCCACGATGCCGAGGGCACCGACATGCAGGTAGCCGCCCAGGTGGCCGGCGTGAACTCAAATATCCTCACCGATCACGAAGCAATCGACCCACTGTCGGGAACCTCAGTGTTAAACGGCATTCCCGTGGCTGTCCACAGGTAAGCCCCCGTACCACACAGTTCATCCACAGCTTCATCCCCTGAAAAATGGGGAAATTCACAGGGTTATCCACTTCCTCCACACAGGGGTCTTGCCGTAGCGTTACCAGCAGCTCATATGGAAAAAATACGGGCTGAGCGGTTCAATTTCCGGTGTCGAAGGGCATTTCCGGGAAATTTCTTCCATATGAGCGACAATCGTTGACAAAGGGTAAAGACAATGCTGTAATTACACCACCAGTTGTGCAAGACGTGGCTGTGAGAGTGTTTCACCACTACATATTGTGGTGACCACAGTCACAATGTCGTTTTTCATCGCCAGTTTCTGATAAACCATTAATCCCGCAACACGCTCAGTCCAAAAACAGCAATCCGCTGAAATTACTTGTCATAGAAAGAATGAATATGTCTATTGCTCCAGATCGCCTCTCCATCGGCATCCGTCGTCACTTCACCTCCGCAGGCCAGCACCCATACGACTCTGTGTCGTGGGATCGCCGCGATGCTCGCATTTCTAACTGGAAAGACGGCTCTGTTGCCTTCGAGCAAAAAGACGTCGAAATTCCATCTACGTGGTCATTGAACGCAACCAACATCGTTGCGCAGAAGTACTTCCGTGGCACCCCAGGCACCACTGAGCGCGAGTCATCACTCCGTCAGGTCATCGACCGTGTTGCCGACACCATCACCACATGGGGCATTGAGGGTGGCTACTTCGTCGATACTGAAGAAGCAGAAGCTTTCCGCGATGAGTTGAAGTTCATCTTGGTCACACAGCGTGCGGCGTTCAACAGCCCAGTGTGGTTCAACATTGGTGTGAAGGGCGTTCCACAACAGGCAAGTGCTTGCTTCATTCTCGCCGTAGAAGACACCATGGCCGGCATCCTTAACTGGTATCGCGAAGAAGGAACCATCTTCAAGGGTGGTTCTGGTTCAGGTATCAACCTCAGCAACATTCGCAGCAGCTACGAGCACCTGCAGGGTGGTGGCACAGCTTCTGGCCCAGTGTCGTTCATGCGTGGTGCCGATGCGAGCGCAGGAACCATCAAGTCGGGCGGCAAAACACGTCGTGCAGCCAAGATGGTTATTTTGAACGTCGATCACCCAGACCT
>CAIOHI010000349.1 GCA_903858075.1 uncultured Actinomycetes bacterium | reverse complement strand
GGTGTCGCGAATACTGCGTGAAACACACCCTGTTGTTGTGGTGAGGTTTCCCATGTAGTGCTGTGGTGCACGTGGAATGCGACCATACGTTGCTTTCAACCCAACGAGCCCAGTGAAGCCTGCAGGTATGCGTATTGAACCGCCGCCATCGCCCGCGCTTGCGCTTGTGCAAAGACCACCTGCAACTGCTGCAGCAGCGCCGCCCGATGAGCCACCAGGTGTGAGACCTTCGCGCCACGGGTTATGAGTGGCACCATTCAAAACGGTGCGCGTCACATTGACACCACCAAATTCACTTGCCGTGGTGAGCCCAAAGGGAACCATGCCACCTTCGTGTTGCAACCGCTGCACCATGATGGAGGTGTGCTCGGCAATGCGATCGGCAAAAACCGCACATGCAGAAGTGTCGGGCCAACCCTCGACCGCATCTAGTTCCTTGACCGCAAGTGGCACGCCGCCAAAGGGAAGTGAAGTGTCGGCGCTCTGCGCAGCGGCAAGTGCGTTGGTCGCATCGATGAAACTAAATGCATTGAGGTTGCTCTTTTTGATATCGCGCAGAGTGGCGGCGAGCTCTTCAGCAGGGCTACGTCGTTTGGCGCGGAATTCTTCAACGAGGGAACATGCGTCGCCCTGCCAAGATTCACGGGCAATGTGTGGGGATGTGTCTGACATATCAATGAAAACTACAACTCTTTGACCCTGCGCGCATTAACGTCGTCGGGGCATGGACACTGTTGAATTTCTTGGCCTGAAAAGTAGCCACAATCCCTTCCGCTGGCACTTAGAGGTGGTTCCCCACATATCCACCTCCGTCAATTTTCTCTTTGGTGGGTGTGGGCTTGCGGCGGCAATCTCTGCAATGGAAACCACAACGGGTCGAAACCTCATTTGGGCCACTGCTCAGTATCTTTCGTACGCACGGCCGGGTGAAGTCATGGATATTGATGTCACCGTGTCGGTGTCGGGGCATCAAATGACCCAAGCGCGTGCTGTGTGCCATGTGGGGGAGCGAGAAATTCTCACGGTCAATGCTGCACTTGGCGATCGCCCGCTCGACCTGCACGGACAGTTCGAGACCATGCCCGTTGTTCCGCCTCCCGACGAGTGCCCATTGTTTATTCATCGGGGTCTCCAAGAAGGCTCCATTAACGAACGTATTGAAAAAAGACTCGTGAAGGGTCGCCAAATTGCCACGCTCGATAAAACAGTTGGTGACGGCCAAACGCTCATGTGGGCACGTATCCCGGGCGTCATTCAAGGCGTCGATGCCAGTGCACTTGCGGTGCTGGGCGACTACATCCCACTCGGCGTCAGTCAAGCCTTAGGAATTCGTGGTGGCGGTAACAGCCTCGACAACACCTTGCGCGTGGTGCGCCTTGTGCCCACCGAATGGGTATTGCTCGACATTCGCATTCATGCCATTGATCGCGGTTTTGCCCATGGTCTTGTGCATATGTATGCCGAAGACGGAACCCTCATGGCAACCGCCAGTCAAAGTTGCATCGTGCGTTTCTGGAAAGATGAAGTGCCTAAAGATAAGGAAGTCTCATGAGCCAAGCCATACCTCGTCGTAACGGAATGACTGTTCCATTGCCCGGACACCTTCATTCGCATCGTGAAAAACTCAGTGAATTAGCCGACCTCGGCTACAGCGATATTTGGTCTGCAGAGTCAGACGGTGCCGATGCCTTTACGCCGCTTGCAATGGCTGCGGCGTGGGAACCGCGGTTGCGTTTAGGAACAGCAATTGTTCCGGCGTTCACACGTTCGCCGGCAGCATTCGCACAATGTGTTGCATCGCTCGCCGACGCTGCCCCTGGGCGCTTTGCCATCGGTATTGGTTCATCAAGCAACGTCATTGTTGAAAAGTGGAATGGCGTACCTTTTGTTGAGCCATACAAAAAAGTGCGCGACATCGTGCGTTTTCTGCACGACTCTTTTGAGGGTGAGAAAATTGTTAAGAAGTACGACACTTTTGAAATTAATGGTTTCCGTTTAGGTGTGAAGCCAGAAGTGAAGCCAAAAATTCTTGTAGCTGCTTTGCGCGAAGGAATGTTGCGCTTGGCTGCTCGTGAAGCCGATGGCACCATTATCAACTGGCTCTCGGCTGATGATGTGAAAAAAGTTGCGGCAGTAGTGAACGGCGCAGCAAATGGTGTGCCCAAAGAAATTGTGTGCCGTATTTTTGTATGCCCAAGTGAAAATGCCGAAGTAGTGCGTAAGGCTGCTCGGTTTGCCATTACGGCCTACATGAACGTTCCGGTGTATGCACAGTTTCATGAGTGGCTAGGTCGTGGCCCAGCATTCCAAGGCATGTGGGATGCATGGAAAGCCGGCGACAGAAAAGCAGCTCTTGCCGCAATTCCCGATGAAGTGGTTGACCAACTTATTGTTCATGGCTCACCTGAAAAGTGCCGCGCGCAAATTGATCAGTACTTTGCCAACGGAGTGACCACCAGCTCTATTGCCATTATGGCCTTTGACCCAGAACTGAACCATTGGGATGCAGTGAAGGCACTGAGCCCTAGCGCTTCGTAATTTTATAACAAGGCGTCGGCGAGGCGATTCCACTCGGCCATTGGAACTACTTGTGGCGTATCGGTGAGCACCTGAACGCACACATGGTTGGCACCAGCTGCGTGATGCTCAGCAACACGTTTGTGAATTATTGCTTCGTCGCCACACACCACAACTGCATCGATGAGCCGGTTCGATGGTTCGCCATTTCCAGAGTCAATATCGGCATCGGTAAAACCAACACGCTTCAAACTGTTGGTGTAGTTCGGCAAGCGTAAGTAACGGGTCATTCCGGCGATGGCAATGGCACGAGCTTTCGTCGCATCGGTTTCCAGCACAACCATTTGCTCGACCGCAAGATTTGCTGCAGGATTCGTGCTATCAATATCGCCGCGGGCAAGTGCGGTGTGTTCGGGTGGCATGAAATATGTGAGCGCGCCCGATGTGCGTTCGCCAGCAAGGCTCACCATGCGCGGGCCAAGTGCGCCCAACATGCGATGTGGTGTGGTGCTTGGTATGGGGCCCATGTACGTGGCCTTGTCAATGGTGTCGAGATAGTTCTTCATGAGAGTTAAAGGTGTGTTGTATGCGGAATCTAAAACGCGATTCACGAAAGCAGAGTGACTGACACCAATGCCGAGCACGAAACGGCCTTCATGTGCTTCGGAAACTGCCATCCATCCGCTATGCATAGAAAGTGCGGTACGCACTTGAGCGTTGGCGATGCCCGACGCAATGCGGATGTTTTTGCTGGCATTTAACAACAACATGGCGTTGGCGAACACTTCACGGTTTACCGATTCTCCGATCCACAATGTGGGCCAACCGCGCTCGTCGAGTTCAGCAATGCCTTCTCGAACAACGGGGGAACGCTGTGTTTCAAATGCTCCGGTAAATATGCCAACTGGGCCAAGATTGAGTGTTGGTGTAGTCATGTTGTTCGCTCGCTTCTTGTAGAGAAAGAAACGTTAACGAAAACTACGCCGCGTTGGTGCGTTGGGACGCCTTTTCGTTGCGTTGAAGTTCTTCACGAAGTGCTTGTTCGGCAAGTTGTGCCTTGATGAGCGCAATGTGTTTGAGCCCAAGTTGACGCGTATGACGAGACAACCGTGTTTGGCGTGAGGAGAAACCGGGGAGTGTGGTATTCGTTGTCATGAAAAAATCATGCCAACGAGGTGTCACATGCTATTTGGCGCCGGGCATCCAGTTGCCGTGAAACCCTGCAGGCACCCGCTGTGGAAGATGCACGCGAGCCACAGGGCCAGCAGCAATATCTTCGGCGTTGAAAATGCAAAAGTCGGTAGTCATTGCGGCAAGGTCGGTGGCGTAGACCATGACGTATGCACCAAGTTCGCCCGGGCGTGTGGGGTCGTCGGCAACAACGGCTTCACCAATGGTGGTACCGGGTCCGAAGGCGAAGGTTTGGTCGCTGCCGCCTTCAAGGTCGTAGCGAATGATGCCGTTGAAGCCAAGGCCCATGGGGCCATCGAGGGTTGCTGAGGCAAAGCCATAGCGGTGCTTCAAACCCAAGAGGTCGTCGTGTAAGCGCGGGAAGTCGCTGCGCAGATCGTGAATCATTTCTTCTTTCACGGTGCCGGCGGTGAGGTCGATGGTCCACTTGGCCATGCCCACCCCATCGACAGCAGCAATGCCGCTTGGTGCGTCGCCAACAGATTCAAAGTCGAGATCTACATTCGGCATGCGGCATCCGTAAGCAACGATGCGCTCGTGGCCGTCGCTGCCTACTTCTTCCCATGCGTTCAAGAAGTGAAACACGTAGCAAGGGTCAATATCGAACCAGCGCACGTCGGCATCGCTGCCATGGCGAGGCATGACGCCAATGCGTGCACCAAGGTCTGGCTGCCACATTGACTTGCCTTCCATTGCTGCTGCAATGACTGCAGGTAAATCGAAAATAATTGAATAGTTACGTGTGGTGAGGAAGTCATGCATCATGACGCCTTCAGGAATGGTGATGGGGGTGCTGTGTACAAGGTTGCCGTGTTTATCGGCAACGTGGTAACGCAAGAAAGGCTGTCCGCCAATGGGGTCGTAACCAATGATGATGAGCTCACCAGTTTCGGGGCACCATTTCGGGTGTGCGGTCATTGAGCCTTCAAGTTTTCCTGCGTAGTCCATGATGCCAACGGTGTCGAGTTCGCGAGTGATTTCCGATGGTGGGCCACCTTCCCACAGACCAAGAATCTTGTCGGCGTGGCGAATGATGTTGGTGTTCGCCGCATTTTTGAAAATGCCACATTCGGCCATGATGTCTTCAGGTGGGAATTGGAAATTGAGAATGCCACCGAAGAGTGCTTTTTCTTGTTCGCGTTCGTGGCGCAAACCAGGAGTTTCAATCCACTTGTTTTTATAACGAGCTGTGCCGTTTTCTAGATACACAGCGTGAATCATTCCGTCACCATCGAACCAGTGGTAGCGACCCATTGGGGCAAACTGTGGGTTCGCGCCGTTACGCATGTACACGCCAGTGAGTGCAGCAGGAATTTCTCCGGTCACGCGCAAGTTGGACTCGTTCATCTCGTCGAAGACGGGTCCATATGCTCCACGAAGAAAAGGGCTGTAGTCGGCAAAGGGTTGTGATTCAAGTGCGGTCATACACCAATATTAGACGGAAATGCTGACGTGGGCTACCAGTGGGTAGAGCCGAAACGGTACGGTGGAAGCGATGTCGCAAGCGGAGAGCCACAAACAAGACGGGCCCGCAACCGCAGAGGGTTGGAAACTCTTACGTAGTGTGCTGCGCGAACAACGCAGAGGGTTGATGCAAGGTGTGGTCATTGGGCTCATATGGAGCGCGGGAAAGGTTGCAATTCCGCAACTTTTCAAATTGGGGGTCGACCAGGGCATTGAACAAGATGGTTCACTTCTGTTCTGGGCGGGGGCAATTACCTGTGTGGGCATCGTCGCAGGTGTTTTTTCTGCATGGCGCAGGTGGATTGGCTTTCGTGAGAGTAGATGGACAGAGAGTTCGCTGCGCGAGCGTCTCTTTACGCACCTTCAGGGTCTGCATATTGGGTATCACGACATGGCCCAAACGGGGCAACTCATGAGCAGAGCTTCAAGTGATCTGGGTCAAATTCAAGGTTTTGTGGTCATGATTCCGCTCACCATTTCCAATGTCGCCATGGTGGTAGCTGTGATGCTTATTCTCCTCTCGAGCCAGCCGATGCTTGCGATCATTGCGCTCGCACCTTTGCCTTTCGTCAACTTGGCCGCTCGACGTTTTTCGAACAGCATTCACCCAGCAATTCTTGCCGTGCAGGCAGAGCAAGCAGAACTTGCCATTGTTGTTGAAGAAAGTGTGTCGGGTATTCGTGTTGTAAAGGGCTTTGGCGCCGAAGCAACACAAATGCAGAAGTTAGAAAAAGAAGCCAACGATATTCGTGGCGTGTCGCTGGGTGCAGCCAAAATTCGTAGCAAATTCTTGCCGGGCATCGACCTCTTGCCCTCCATTGGCCTCATTGCCGTTCTCGGTATTGGTGGCCACCGTGTCATTAACGGTCAAATGAGTGTGGGCGATCTTGTCGCATTCAATACGTATCTCACCATGCTTATTTGGCCATTGCGCAATATTGGAATGACGGTGGCTTTTGGTCAACGTGCAGCTGCCGCACTCATGCGCGTGAATGAAGTGCTCTCTACAGAACCCGCTGTTGCCGACCCACCAAAACCACAAGCGCTTCCCAGCAGAACAAGCTCGGCATTTACTGGTGCGGTGACGTTCTCTGACGTGTCGTTTGGTTATTCCGCCGAGCACGAAGTACTCAATCATTTGGACCTCGTCATCCAGCCCGGTGAGTCGGTGGCCATTGTCGGTGCAACGGGCAGCGGGAAGAGTACTTTGGCGCGGTTATTGCTGCGTTTTTACGACACCTCATCGGGCGGCGTCACACTCGATGGCATCGATATTCGCCAGTTGCGTTTGTCTGAGTTGCGTCGTGCTGTTGCAGTGGTATTTGAGGATACTTTGCTGTTCCACGACACTGTTGCTGCCAATATTGCATTTGCAGAACCCAATGCTCATCAAGATCGTATTGAGGCGGCAGCTCGTCTTGCTGGTGCACACGATTTCATCTTGGAACTTCCCGATGGGTACAACACCGTTCTTGGTGAGCGCGGGTACTCGTTGTCGGGTGGGCAACGTCAACGCATTGCCATTGCACGTGCCATTGTCGCCGACCCACGCGTGTTGGTGCTCGATGATGCAACGTCTGCAGTGGACCCCGCTAAGGAAAACGAAATTCGTGAGGCAATGACCACGGTGATGCGTGGCCGTACCACTTTGGTTATTGCGCATCGGCCGGCAACCATTGCACTTGCCAGCAAAGTGGCATTGCTCGACGAAGGTCGCATTGTTGCCTTTGGTGAGCACTCGCACTTACTTGCCACCAATGCAAAGTATGGCGAAGTTCTTGCTGCGCAGGAGAAAAATATTGCCTCACTCACAAGCAAAACGGCAGGTGACTAAAAATGTGGGGCGGCGGAGCAGTTTCGGCAGAAGATCGGGTGTCGCGTGACGAAGCGCGTACCCTCATGCGTCGAACGCTTGCAATGGCAGCACCTTTTCGCAAAACAATGCTGGCGGCGCTCGCGTGCGTTATTGCAGTTACCTTGTGCACGTTGGCTGGCCCCGTATTGGTACGTCATGGCATTGATGCAGGCATTCGGGCGAAAAATACTCGCTCGCTTAATTTTTCCGTTGTTGCATACATTGCGGTTACCTGCATTGCGTATTGCTTTGGTCGTGCTCAATACATTTTCATTAACCGTGCCGGCGAGAACCTTTTGCGGGTCTTGCGTTTACGCGTGTTCTCGCAAATGCAAAAACAGTCAATGGCGTTCTACGACCGAGAAAAAGCTGGTGTTCTTGTTGCGCGCATGACCGCCGACATTGAAAGTATGAGTGAATTAGTGCAGTGGGGTCTGCTCCAGTTCATCTCGGCAGGTTTCCTTCTCGTTCTTGCAGTCATTTTGCTCTTCACGTTGTCATGGCAACTCTCCATCGTGGCTTTACTGGTGATGCCAATCATTTTTGTTGCTTCCATTAAATTTCAGCGTGATTCTAATAAGGCCTATTTAGATGTGCGAGAACGAGTTGGTGCAAACCTCTCGGCCTTACAAGAAGGAATTACCGGAGTAAGAGTCATTCAGGCCTACGCCCGCGAAGAAGAACAAGTACGGCGTTTTCGTGCGTCAAACAACGCTCTATATAAAAGCCATATGCACAGCGTGAAGGTAAGCATGTGGTATTTCGGCCTTGTGGAGTTCGCAGGCATTTTTGCCTCAGCACTCATTGTGGGTATGGGCGGTTGGCTAGTGCATCGGGGAAGTGTGTCTGTCGGAACAGTGGTGGCATTCGTTTTGCTTCTTGCCAACTTATTCGACCCTGTACAACAGTTGTCGCAGTTATATAACACCATGCAATCTGCTGGCGCAGCGCTAAAAAAGCTCTACGGCATTATGGATGCGGTGCCCGAGGTTGACGAAGCTATTGGCGCTGTCGATTTGCCAGAACACGGCGACCTAGTGGTGAGCGGTGCCACATTTACGTACGCAACTGGTGCTCAGCCGGCACTGTGCAATGTTTCTATTGCAGTGCCCAATGGCAAGCGTCTTGCACTGGTGGGGCCAACTGGTGCCGGTAAGTCGACCTTGGCGAAGTTGATGGCGCGCTTGTACGACCCAAATGAAGGTTCCATTACGTATGGTGGCGTGAACTTGCGTGATGCAACGATGCAGTCGTTACGTGAGCGCATCGTGGTGGTTCCACAAGAAGGGTTCCTTTTCAACGGAACAATTCGTGAAAATTTGCGCATTGCGAAAAGCGAAACAACCGATGCAGAGATTGAAAGCGCACTTCACGCTTTGGGTGTGTATGAACGCTTTATGGCGTTTCCCGAAGGTCTCGACACTGAGGTGCATGAGCGTGGGTCGCGTTTGTCTGCAGGGGAGCGTCAACTCGTTTCTCTGGCGCGTGCAGCTCTTGTTGACCCTGCTGTGCTCGTGCTCGATGAAGCAACTTCGAACCTCGACCCAGGCACGGAAAAAGATGTTGAAGCAGCGCTAGAAGCGCTAATGCAAGGGCGCAGTGTTGTTGTGGTTGCGCACCGTCTGACCACCGTTCAGCGAGCAGACGCTATTGGTGTTGTTGACCATGCCGAGCTTGTTGAATGGGGAACACACAGCGAACTGGTAGAGAAGAATGGTAAATACGCCGCACTCGTGAACGCATGGAATGCGAGTCAGCCGACGCGTTAGAAGTTAGTAGGTGGGGCTGGTGGCCCGAAGCGGTTGCTGGAAGCATCGCCAGGCTGTGCCCAGAAAATAATGTTTCCAATGGGGAGAAGAATCCACCAACCACTTTTATTCACATCGTGCATGCGACGAATACCAAACATAATTTGAGGGAGAACAAGGGCGGTAGAGAAAATGTTCCCCGCGCTTGTGCTCGCGAGTGATACCAGATACTGCGACACGATGGTGAAAAGAATCCACCACCAAAAATCGCCACGCCGAGCACGACCTTTGTAGTTGACGTAGTTGAAAAAGCCAAGTTTGACGGCAGCGATAATAGGCATGAGGCGAATTTAGCGTGCGACGAAGTACTTTGCGCGCGGATGATGGCAAATGATGGCCGAAGTTGTTTGCTCTGGCTGGTATTGCCAGCCGGTTTCTTCGCTCACTTCAATACCGAGTCGGCCGGCTTCAAGTAGTGCTGCCACAGTTGCGTTGTCTTCAAGATCTGGACAAGCGGGGTAGCCCCATGAATAACGTCCACTGCGGTATTGCTGGCGAAAGAGACCATGCAGCGAAGGACCATCTTCATCGACAAAGCCCCATTCGGTACGAATGCGGTGGTGCCAATATTCAGCAAGCGCTTCAGCCATTTCAACGCCAAGGCCGTGCAAGATGAGATAGTCCTGATACTTGTTCTGTTCAAACAATTCAGCTGCCATTTCACTGACTGCATTTCCCATGGTCACAATGTGAAACGCTGCGTAGTCTTTCTCGCCCGACTCAACACTGCGGAAGAAGTCGGCAATGCAGAGGAAGGGTTCTTCGCGCTGGCGTGGGTAGTGAAAGCGGCACTGTTCTGTGGTGCGAGTGTCGTCGGTGTACACAACAAGGTCGGTGCCGTCGGCGTTGACAGGGAAGTATCCGTACACCACTTGCGGCAACAACACGCCACTAGTTTTGGCATTGCTCAACTGTTCGCGAAGAAGTGGGCGCAAGCGATCTTTGAATTGCTCGTCAGTTTCACCATTTTCAGGGCGGAACTGCCACTGGTTACGAAAGATTGCCGTTTCATTGATGTAGGCGGCAATGTCGTCAATTGCTAAACCTTTCACCACTTTGGAACCAAGGAATGGCGGGGCGAATACGTGGTTGTCGGTAGCAACATCTGGCGAGCGATGCGGTAACTCGACCTCTACGCGTTCTGCTTTATTGCGATCGGGAAGCACGCGACCACTAGGAATGCGTCCGAAGTCGGGGTCTACGACACCATCACGTTTAATCGACATAATTTTGTCGAGCGTGTAGAGGCCCTCAAATGCATCACGACCGTAGAACACCCGTCCGTCGTAGACCTCACGAAGATCTTTTTCTACATACGTACGCGTGAGCGCGGCGCCGCCCAAAATGACAGGAATTTCAGATAGCCCAACAGCATTCAACTCTTGCAAGTTTTCGCGCATGATGAGCGTGCTCTTGACGAGCAACCCGCTCATGCCAAGCGCATCGGCGTTTACTTCTTGAACTTTGGCAATCATGTCGGCAATAGAGACCTTGATGCCCATGTTCACCACTTCGTAACCATTGTTGGTACAAATGATGTCGACCAAGTTCTTGCCAATGTCGTGCACGTCACCTTTTACAGTGGCGAGCACAAGGCGACCCTTTGAAGTTTGACCATCAATTTTTTCCATAAATGGTTCAAGGTGGGCAACTGCAGTTTTCATTGTTTCTGCGCTTTGCAAAACAAATGGCAATTGCATTTGGCCAGAACCAAAAAGCTCGCCAACAACTTTCATGCCTTCAAGAAGGATGTTGTTAATAATGTCGAGCGGTTTATATTTTTTAAGCGCTTCGTTTTTTACATCTCCGGCACCAACTCCAAGCCATTTATTTTCTTTCCATATTTCAATTCCGTTCTTTAAATATTGAAATTAGAAAATATCTTCGGTCCACTAGAAGACATTGGTCATTGGGTGGGGGATATAATACATACTCAAGCGAATTTTATAGAAAAAATGTATTCTTATTTAAATCCCGCTGGGAAACTTGCTATTATCATGCTGGCTCCTTTAGGGCAATGTCACGAATTTCATCAAACATTTTTTTACGGTTACAACCACACAACACACGAACTCCTTAAGGATT
>CAIOHI010000348.1 GCA_903858075.1 uncultured Actinomycetes bacterium | reverse complement strand
GTGACAGCAAATTCAAAGGTATCGGTTTCATAGAGAGCTAAAAGCTCTGCTTCGTTTCCAAAAAGAATGTCTATTTCATCGGACATGAGTGCACGGAAATCGGTGCGATGGCGGTCAACGCAAAACGAATCGCTCAAAGTCAGCGACACTTGCCTGTTGTGTTGGTGCGCAATTTCTGCAGCAGCACGAAAGGCAACTTTCGCCTCTGGCTGATCGTACAAATAACCCTCTAAGTACAAAACTGCACCTGCGGCAATTGCTGCAGTGTCAAGGTCGGCAGGAGTCAGTAAGGAAGAAATACCAAGGAACGTGTTCATGGTGCGCTGAGCATCGGGGGTAACCGCAATGATGCACCGCCCCGTTGGCACCGAGTTCCCGCTTGCCGGACGCTTGAAGTCGACTCCAACCACCTGCATATCTTTGGAAAAAGTGTCGCCCAAAGCGTCTTGCGCAACTTTGCCAATATAAGCAGCACGCCCTCCGAAGCTTGCAATACCGCACATGGTATTTGCAGCAGAGCCACCGCTCATTTCGACGCCACCTTGCAAGGCTTCATACAGCGAAACTGCTCTATCGGTATCCACTAACGCCATTGAACCCTTAGCGAGTTGCTGTTGTTCGAGAAAAGCATCGTCGGTCTGGGCAATAACATCGACCAAGGCATTACCCAGGCCAACTACGTCGTAAGAAATTCCAGGGTTGCTGGTGAGGTCACGGGGAACAAAAGTGATGTCTGACACGGTCACTCACCGTAGTACCTCACAAGCCCATTGACCACTAACGTCCTACAGATGGAGAACAACACTTCCCCCCATCTTGCACAGCCCTACCGGTTACCGCGCCACATTGTTCCGACCCGTTACGACCTGCAGCTCACGCCGCATCTTGCTCAGGCCACATTCGACGGAACAGTTGCCATTGCTGCAAATGTGTTGGCACAAGCGCACGAAATTGTGCTGAATGCAAAGGCGCTCACTATTCACAACGTGCAGGTGAATGGTGTTGAAGCCCCTTTCTCTCTCCACAGCGAAACCGAACGTCTCGTCATTACCCCGACTGCAGCAGTTGAACCCGGAGCCGCAACTATTTCTATTTCGTTTTCTGGAGTGCTCAACGACTCCTTGCGTGGCTTTTATCGTTCTACATACACCGACGAGAATGGCGTAGAGCAGGTCATTGCAGCAACACAAATGCAGTCAACCGATTGCCGACAGGCCTTCCCCTGCTGGGATGAGCCCGATTTCAAAGCTGTCTTTAGCATCACCTTGGTGGTGGAAGACCATCACTTAGCAATTTCCAATGGTGCTGAAGTGAGCCGCCAATCTGCATCTTCTGGCCGCACTGCTGTGCGCTTTGCCGACACCATGTCAATGTCTACTTACATTGTTGCCTTTATTGTTGGCCCACTTGAAGCAACACAACCCATTGATGTAGACGGAACACCTTTACGTATCGTTCACGTCCCAGGTAAAGCGCACCTCACTGATTTCGGAAAAAGAGTTGGCGCCTTTTCACTGAAGTGGTTCCAAGACTATTACGGCATTCGCTACCCCGCTGCGAAACTTGATCTTGTTGCCATGCCCGACTTCGCTGCAGGCGCAATGGAAAACATCGGATGTATTACATTCCGAGAAGTACTACTACTTGTTGATCCCGGGAAAAGTACTCAAATGGAGCAGCAACTAGTTGCCGATGTTGTCTCACACGAAAACGCTCATATGTGGTTTGGTGATCTTGTCACCATGAAGTGGTGGAATGGAATTTGGCTGAACGAAGCATTCGCCACATTTATGGAAGTTGCCGCAGTCGATGCCTTTGCGCCGCAATGGAAAAGGTGGACATCATTTGGCCTCGAGCGCAGTGCCGCTTTTGAAGTTGACTCACTTGCCAGCACCCGCCCCGTGGAGTTTCCCGTTGAGTCGCCGAACGATTGTGAAGGCATGTTCGATGTGCTCACGTATCAAAAGGGTGGCGCGCTCTTACGCATGCTCGAGATGTATCTCGGCCAAGAAGAGTTTCGTGCAGGCGTCAGCAAATACTTGCGCGCCCATGCCTATAGCAATACCGAGACAAATGACCTGTGGGACTCCATAGAAGCAAGCGTCAAAGAGCACAACGGCGACGCGCCAGTTCGAGCACTCATGGATTCGTGGATCTGGCAGCCCGGGTATCCCCTTGTTTCAGCATCTCTGCGAAGTAATCAACTGCACCTACAACAGCAGCGCTTTTCTTTTGACAACACGGCATACGACACATTGTGGATTACACCCATCCATTTGCGCAATGGTCAGTCATCTGAAAATAGTGCGGAATCGAAAGTGCTTTTATCAACTGCAGAAATGCTCGTGAATTTGCCCCATCCGAATGATCCAATTGTCGTCAACGCACAAGGGCACGGTTTCTATCGAGTTGCCTATTCACCTGAACTGCTGCAACGACTCAATGCATCTACTATTCGCGGACTCAGTGTTATTGAGCGTTACAACTTGGTCGACGACTCGTGGAACTCAGTTGTTGCCGGACGCCTTGAGGCAATTGACTTTCTTAATTTTGTGAGTGGCTTTACCGAGGAGCGAGATCTTGCCGTTTGGCAAGCCATCGCCATTGGTATTCGCGGTTGTGGACGGCTCTTGCCCGGCAACCAACAAGGCCCAATCCAACAACGCATTGCAGCCCTTGCCGGCCCCGCATTGAACGAAATTGGCTGGGAGCCCATTGCGAATGAAGACGACCTCCGCGGCAAGTTACGTGGATTACTCATTGTTCTTCTTGCTTGTGATGCCGGCGACGCAGTGGCTCAAAATACTGCACGTGGTTATTTTGCTCAGGCCGAAGCGGGGCAATATGTACACCCTGAAGTGGCTGCAGCAGCAACAACAGTGGTTGCTTCCACAGGTGGCGAAAAAGAATTTGAGTTCTTCATTGATCGATTCAAAAATGGAGCGCTTCCACAAGACCAGGAACGCGCACTTTATGCTCTTGCCGACTTTCAGTCTCCCGAACTTATTAGCCGTGCATGTGACTTCGCTTTTTCACCAGAAGTAAAGACACAAGATGCTCCATTTCTCTTGAGTCGCATTATGAATAATCGTGAACACGGAGAAATTGCATGGAACATTGTTCGCGAACGCTGGAGCGAGGCAAATGCAGCTTTCCCTGTGAGCACCATTGTGCGCATGGTCTCACCTGTACGAATACTCAATACTCCACAGCTGCAGGCAAGCGCAGCAGAGTTTTTTGCGGGTCACCCCATTCCCCAATCGGCAAAAATGCTCGAGCAAATTTTGGAACGCCAAAGAGTGAATACAGCATTGCGTCAACGCGAAGAGACCCGCCTCTTTGCCGCGCTTCACGCCACAGTCAATTTATAATTTAGGTGAAGTATTAACGCGAAGCAGTTGCGACTAATTTGCCTTGAACAAACATGCCTTGCATTTCGCGTTTCAGAAATTTGCCAGCAGCGTTTCGCGGCAGTTCCTCTTTCATCACAATGACATGTGCAGGAATTTTGTAGTTGGCAATCTTCCCATCGAGAAATGTCCAAATTTCTTCAGGGGTGAGCTCTACGCCGTCGTTCGGCAAAATCGCCACTGCTACTTCTTCGCCTAAACGCTCGTGGGGCACCCCAAAGACGGCAACTTCATGAACTTTGGGATGTTCATAGATGGCACTTTCCACTTCAGCACAGAAGATATTTTCACCACCACGCAGAATCATGTCTTTTACGCGATCTTCTACGTAGACGAACCCATCTTCGTCGACGCGACCAATGTCGCCAGACCGCAGCCAGCCATCAACAATGGTTTCTGCTGTGGCATCGGGGCGGTTCCAGTATCCGCGAATGAGTGTTGGACCAAAAAACCAAATTTCACCACTCTTCCCAACGGGCAAAGGGCGCAACTGTTCATCACGTACTTCAAGCTTCATTGGCAAACACGTACGACCCGTACTTGTTGGATGCGTGATGTAGTCGGCCCCCCTGTTACCTGGGCCAAAGGCATTCGTTTCCGTCATGCCATAGCCCAGTTGTGGACCTCCGCCTTTAAAGCTCTTGGAGACTTTGTCTACAAGGGCAGCAGGTGCTGGCGCGCCTCCACCGCCAATTGCTCTCATGCTCGACATATCGAACTCGCTAAAACGTGGGTGGTTCACGAGGTCCCAACTTTGTGTGGGAACACCAACAAAGTTTGTTACTTTCTCGCGTGAAATGAGTTCAAGAGCTTTTTCTGCGTCCCATTTGTACATGATGACCAACTTCAAACCAGCAACCCAGCAACTCATCATGACCGGTATGCAACCAGTGACATGAAAAAGCGGCACGATGAGAATGAAGCTTGTTGGCAATGCATTGGGGTCTGGTTTTGCACCTTCGCGAAGGTTGTCGACTGCAACACGTAACGAGAAGCCCATGAGTGCCGAAATAATGGCGCGATGAGTAGACACAGCCCCCTTAGGGCGCCCAGTGGTACCTGAGGTGTACAAAATGGTGGCGTCGTCGTCGGGGGAAATATCGGCACCGGGGTGTGCACTTCCTAATGGCAAATCTTTTTCCCATTG
>CAIOHI010000347.1 GCA_903858075.1 uncultured Actinomycetes bacterium | reverse complement strand
GTGGAGAACAGGCGCCGCAACGTTCCATACACCGAGGCTTCAGCGACATCGTTGAGGCCATATGTACGTAACTTGCGCACGACGTCGTAGCCATAAGCATCTTGTTCCGCAACAACAGCGAGAACCGCTAGGTCCAAAACGCCCTTCAGCAGCTGGCTTCGCTCAACTGCGCGATTTTGTGGGATATTCACGTTTCAGATACTACTATGTTTTGCACAGTACCGCAACTACCGCTATAGCCAGCACTGGCTGAAATATCCACTGGGTACTATTTGATTTCATTGCACTTGTATCATCACGCCATGGGCTCAGTTCGCAGGCATGCATTACTCAATGCACCAGCACAGGAAGTCTGGGAATTCATTGGCCGCCCAGGTGCCCTGCACGAATGGTTCCCTATTACCGCTACTCGGATTGAAGGCGACAAGAGGTGGATCACCTTGCCCACTGGCATTGTCTTTGAAGAAGACATCTTGTTGGTCGACAACGACCTGCGCCGGTTCCAATATGGAATTACCAATAACGCTCTCATCACCAGTCATCTTGGTACTTACGACGTCATTGAGCTAACGCCAACTACTTGCATCGTTGTCTACAGCACCAATGTGGAACCAGAAGTTTTCGCACTTGCTATTGGCGCAGCAGCTGGAGAGGGAATGCGTTTTCTAGAAAAGAAATACGGCATTCCAAAGAATGAAGGAACTCGCTAATGGCACGTCGCATCTTGTTCATCACCACCGACCAGCAACGATTCGATGCACTCGGTTGTAATGGCGGAGTTGTTGCACGCACGCCCGTGGTTGACTCGTTTGCAAAAGAAGGCATTCGCTATAACCGCGCACTGCCTTCCAACGTGGTGTGCATGCCGTCGCGTAGTTCCATGATCACCGGGCAACACGTTTCCACTCACGGCGTATGGATGAACGGCGTTACTCTGCCTGTTGATGCACCAAGCATTGCTGCCGACCTGTGGCGCAAGGGCTACCGCACTTCGCTCATTGGCAAGGCGCACTTTGAACCGTTTCTCGACCCGTTTGCGCTCTTTACGGAAAACACCATTGCCACTCAAGGCGTGGAAACTGTGATGCACAAAAATGCCGACGGAACTGAAGAACCTCACCGCGGTTTTGAACACCTTGAATTTGCGACGCATAATGCAATGGGTCCTTTGCATTATGCCCAATGGATACGTGCGAATCACCCTGAAGGCGCCGACATGCTCTACCCCATCATTAATCGCAAATTGCAGGTGAATGAAATGGGTGGCGGCGACACCGGAGCGCCACAGGTGAAGCACAACCCCATGCCTCGCGAGTGGTATCACACCGAGTGGGTGGCCGACCGAGCCATCAACTGGCTCTCATCACAAAGTGACGACGACGACATGTTTTGCTGGGTGAGTTTCCCCGACCCACATCATGCGTGGGACCCGCCCATGTCGGAACTACACCGCGTGAATTGGCGTGACCTCGACCTTCCTGCCGGATACATCAGCGACCCTGCAGAGCGTGAGCGTATATTGAGCATGAAGCCAGCTCAGTGGATGGCGTGGTACAACGGCGAATTTGTTTCCAACTTTGAAGCACCCGCTCAGTGGGTACCGAATACTTTGACCGCCGACCAAGTGCGTGAAGTAAACGCGATGGTGCATATTGAAAATGAGCTCATCGATGAAGCAATTGGTCGCATTGTCGGTGTATTCAAAGACCGTGGATGGTGGGACGACACCGACGTTATTTTCACCACCGATCACGGCGAATTTCAAGGCGACTTTGGCCTGCTCTTTAAAGGTCCATACCACGTCGACTCTCTCATGCGCTTGCCACTTGTTTGGCGCCCCGCACCATCTCGCGTTGGTGTTACTACGCCAACAGTGGTGAACACACCGGTGAGCTTGGTATCACTCGCTGCAACTTTTGCTCACATTGCTGGTCTGCCTCAACCCGCCTACGTAGAGGCAGCGCGACTTCCGTTAAACGATGCCGAGTCAATCGAACTGAAACACGAGCGTGTTCTCACCGAATGGGACAGTGTTCTGTTCGGCAAAATTGTTTCATTGCGCACCATTACTCGTGGTTCGTGGGTATGCACCGCAACATTGCCAGGCACGTTGCACGACGGCACCGACGGAGAGCTGTACAACTTGGTTGACGACCCGCTTCAGCATCACAACTTGTGGCATAACAGCGATCATCGCGCAACGCGTGATGATCTTCTTGCCGACATGTGGGACCACTTGCCCGAACGAAAAGGTGTTCGGCGTGAGTGCGATGCTCCGGTTTAACCCTCTTTAAAGAGCTTTTACCCATTTCATTGCGTTGTCGAGCATTGCAATTTGCGCATC
>CAIOHI010000346.1 GCA_903858075.1 uncultured Actinomycetes bacterium | reverse complement strand
TGTTGTTTGATTGCGAGAGCAGTGCCAGCAAGTAGCCCGCCACCGCCGAGCGGAATGATGAGCAGTTCAAGATCGTCGATGTCTTCAAGAAGCTCGAGACCGAGAGTGCCCTGACCTGCAATCACGTCTGGATCGTCGTATGGATGGCAAAACGCCATGCCCGTTTCTTTGGCACGAGCGTTAGCGGCAGCAACTGCACTGTCTACACTTTCGCCTCCATCGAGCACGGTCGCACCGTGGTGTTTGGTTGCGGCGATCTTTGATAGCGACGCTCCCTTAGGCACGAAAATGTCGCACTTCGCTCCAAAATGTTTTGCGGCAAGAGCAAGACCTTGTGCATGGTTGCCCGCGCTGCCTGCAACAACTCCTGTTTCTTTGGCATTGCCCAATTGGGCAAGTTTGTTCATGCCGCCACGAATTTTGAACGAACCGGTGCGTTGCAGGTTTTCGGCCTTGAGCACAATGGTGCCGCCGAAGCGCTGGCTGAGATATGCAGATGGCAAAACGGGGGTATGAAGCACGACGTCTTTGCCCCGTGCACGAGCAGCTACAAACGCTTCATTCGGAATATCTATTGGTGTTGGGTTGCTTGTCGCCATGCACCGACTACCGTACCTCTGATGCGCGCTTTACTCTTGGCAAATTCGGGTGATGCCGATGCGGGCTTTGTCGGCCAACGATTTGAGGACTACGACTTCTCGTTTACGACCGTTCACCGCGAATATCCGCACGAGTGGCCGTCGCTTGACGGCATAGATCTCGTTCTCTATCTCGGCTCCAACTGGTCGGTCTACTGGGACAACGTGGCTAAGAATGTCGCCGCCGAATCAGAGGTCATCCGCGAAGGCCATCGCCGCGGAATTCCCCAATTCGGTATCTGCTTTGGAGCGCAAATAATGTCACACGCGCTCGGTGGGAGTGCCGAGCGGGCCAAAAAATCAGAGGTCGGTTGGTACGAAGTAATAGCCACACCTACTTATGGCGTGTTGGCAGGATCATGGATGCAGTGGCATTACGACACGTTTTCGGCTCCTCCTGGCGCCCAGGTTCTGGCCCTCAGCGATGCTGGCCCTCAGGCCATGCAGATGGGGCGCACATTTGCGACCCAATTTCACCCAGAAGCCAATGAAGCCATCATCTCTCGGTGGATGAGCGGCCAGGGTGCAGCTGAATTGGCTGCATTAGATATGACTCCAAGCGCCCTGATCGAGCGAACTCGTGCAGAAGTCGAAAGGTCTGGTCCCGCCGCCGGGCTTATTGTCGACTGGTTTCTACACAACGTTGCATCTACCCCGATCCCCAAGCCAAAGACCCGTGGGCACTTGTTCACAAGGTAAAAAGTGCTGGCGGTTTCTCCCGAAACTGCGCTCAAGTAGTAGTTTTTCAGGTTGATGTCTACCTTCCTCAGGTCATTTCTCACCATTGTCTGGTTCGGCTTAGCTGCTGTCCTCATCGCCGGATTATTGCTTTGGGTGTCGTCACTAGTACGACCTTCAAAACCAAATCGTGAAAAGTTGTTGTCGTACGAAAGCGGTGTTGATCCAATCGGCGAAGGTTGGTCGCAGAGCCAAGTTCGTTATTACATTTTTGCGTTGCTCTTCGTGATCTTCGACGTGGAAGCAGTTTTCATCTTTCCATGGGCAACGCAACTCGAGCGCTATGGCAC
>CAIOHI010000345.1 GCA_903858075.1 uncultured Actinomycetes bacterium | reverse complement strand
TCATCGCGATGTTCTGTGCAGAGTCAGCCATCAAGCGCCCGAACAAAGTTGAAGAAGTTGCAGAAGTCGCCGTGCTCTTGGCACGCGATGTTGCTGCTGGCATCACCGGAACATCGTTCCCGGTTGATGGCGGCACAATGCCCTACTAAAAAAGAAGTGTTCTCGGCGCGGCATGTCCCGCAAATCGTGACATACCGCGCCGAGAAAACTCATCGTGTTTTCATGAAGGGGTAGTCATGTCGCAGTTCGAGGTACTTTTCCAACCCATCACTGTGGGCACGATGAAACTCACGCACCGCCTCATGGTGCCACCGCACTCCGCGGGCTCAAGTGCTTTTCTTGGACCCATTGAAAATTTTCAGAAGTTTGTGCAGTACTACACCGCACGTATTACCGGTGGAAACGAATGGGTAGGTGGTGGCCCCGTGTTTGTGGCCAACCCGCTCATTCCTGGTTTCGAACCATCGGGTGTGGGCGCACACGGGCCTGGCCTTTTTCGTCACTCTCTGTTCCCTGAGCGCATGAAGGCAATGCAAGACGCTATTCATGATGCTGGTGGTTTTGGAACGGTGCAAATGGTGCTGCAAGGTGGAAAGCCCATCTCTCCTTCACAAGAGCCCAGTGGTTATGCCGACTTTCGCATTCCACACGCAATGGATATTGATGAAATTAAATGGCTCATTCAGGAATATGGCGAGTCGGCAGCTATTGCCGCCGATGCCGGTTGCGATGCCATTGAACTTCATGCGAACCACGACGACATCATTCAATTCTTCTTGTCGCCAAAGACAAACAAGCGCACCGATGAATATGGTGGCAGCGACGAAGGACGTCGTACATTTTTGCGCGACATCGTGAATGCCATTCGCGACAACGTGAAGCGGCCCATCACGGTGGGTTTGCGGTTGTGCATGGATGAACTCATCGACGGTGGTTACGACGTGGAGTATTGCAAGTACCTCATGCGCAAGTTCACCGAAGAGGGAACAGTCGATTATTTCAGTCTTGACGTAGGTAACAACTGGGGCGTTCCTTCATACATTCAGCTTGGTACATTCCCCGAAGGTCATTGGGCGGCAATGTGTGGCGAAGCAAAAACTGCAACGCATTTGCCGGTTGTTTATGTTGGTCGCGTCACTTCACCACAACGCGCAGCAGAAATTATTGCTGCAGGCCAAGCCGACATCGTGGGTATGGTGCGCGCAAATATTGCCGATCCCAACTTGGTGAACAAAGTGAAGTTAGAGCGCGTGCAATCCATCCGCCCGTGTGTTGGGCTCAATGAATGCATTCACCGCTCCACTGTTGAAGGTTTAGGTTTTGGTTGCGCAAGTAACCCCTTTGCCGGGCGCGAATCTGAAGGTGGCTTGAAGCCAACAACACAGCGTAAAAAAGTGCTGGTCATTGGTGCTGGCCCTGCTGGCATGGAACTTGCAGGGCTTGCTGCAGAACGCGGACACGATGTGACGTTGTGGGAAAAGGCAGGCGTGCTTGGTGGCCAAGTAGCACTGTCGTCGAAAGTGCGAATGAATGCCAACTATGGCAAATGGGTCACTTTTCAAGAGTGGCGTCTCGCTGAAGCAGGCGTGAAAATTGAAATGAACAAGTCGGCCGATGTTGAAGCGGTGCTCGCCTTCGGCGCCGACACCGTGGCAGTTGCTACTGGTGCAAAAGTGCGCCGCCCTGGAATTCCTGGCGACACCTTGCCGCATGTACTTACT
>CAIOHI010000344.1 GCA_903858075.1 uncultured Actinomycetes bacterium | reverse complement strand
TTTCATTGGCGCTCGAACACTTTTGCGTCGACCAACTGCAATGAACGCCACGCTCACCACCATGCCACCTCGTAAGGCTTTTATTCAAGGTTTTGTAGTGAACACGCTGAATCCAAAGGTGGCGTTGTTCTTTTTATCTTTTTTGCCACAGTTCATTGACCCCGATAAGGGATCTGCTTGGTTCCAAGCATTGGTACTCGGTCTTGTGTTTGTGGCAATTGGCTGTGTGACCGATAGTGCTTATGCACTGACTGCAAGTTCATTGCGCACTGTGTTGTTGCGTGGTCGCGCATTGCCTTTTGTTCAGCGTTGGGTTGCGGGCAGTGTATTTATTCTGCTGGGTCTTGTTGCAGGTACAGCTTCGGTAGGAAGCAAAAAGTAACAGTTATTTTGCAGCAAATTCTTTAAAGGCGGCAAAGGCTCGTGGGCCATACACGGTTGCTGGGCCACCGTTCATTGAAATGGTGACCCCCAACGTTTCTGCAACCTCGGCTTCAGTTGCGCCATTGCGTGCTGCACCTTTGGCGTGTGCTGCAATGCACCCGTCACAGCGAACAGAAACAGCAATGGCGAGTGCAATAAGTTCTTTCGTTTTGGCATCGAGCGCGCCGGGCTTGAAAGCAGCCGCGTGCATTTCACCGAATCCTTTATAAACATCGGGAATTGCGTTGCGCAGATCTTTAGTGAGTGGCGCAAGTTCACTTTGCACGTCTTTCCCGTACGAGTGACTTTCGCTATTACCGTGGTCATGTTGCTCGCTGCTGTTCATGTTCTTAGTCTGCCTCACCTAGGGTGACCTGTATGGCACCTCTTGTTATAAATGCACTTGCTACGTGTGTAATGGTTGGCGTTATTTGGTTCGTGCAGTTGGTGCATTACCCACTCCTCGCAACTATTGGTATCGACCGTGCGTCTGAAATTGCAGTAGAACACCAACGTCGAACAGGCTGGGTTGTGGGGCTCCCAATGGCTGCCGAAGGAGTAACAACCTTGTGGCTCGTTTTTGACTTACCAAACGGTGTGAACTCTGCGTTGCCTTTTATGGGTGGCTTTCTTTTAGCTATTGCACTAGGGAGCACCATATTTCTCTCGGTGCCTCTGCATGAAAAAATGGCACTGGCGCCAACAGAAGATATTGGGCACCAACTAGTACGTACTAATTGGCCACGCACTATTGCATGGACCCTGCGTGGTGTGCTGTTGGCAATCATGTTGTTGCAGGCCACATGACGCGCATGTCTCGAGCCGAGTGCCCAGTGCCGGTGAAGCGTGCGGTCATGGTGCAGAAATGGGAAAACCTCGTCTATCTGCATTGGGCGTACGAGCCAGAACAAGTGCAGTCGTTATTACCTGAGGGTTTACTGGTCGACACATTTGCGGGGAATGCGTACGTGGGTCTGATTCCCTTTCAAATGCGAGGCATTGGAGTACCACACCTTCCTGCAGTGCCATATTTAGGAACTTTCCCCGAAGTGAATGTGCGCACCTATGTCATTCGCAATGGCATTCCGGGAGTGTGGTTCTTTTCTCTCGATATCAATCGGATCTTGCCGACAGTGGTCGCGCGCACAACGTATTCATTGCCATATTGCTTTGGCAAAGTGACTCATGGTGTTGAGCAGGTCGGCAACACATCAATTGTGGAAACACATGTACAAAGGCGATGGCCAAGTGGGTTAGAAGCCTCTACAGAAATGCGCATTGAGGTTGGGAGCGAAATTGAGGCACCGAGTGACTTTGAACATTTTCTCTCGGCACGATGGGGGCTGTATTCCCAAACGCTCCGTAAAAATATTCGCTACGCCCCCGTGTCGCATGAACCGTGGCCATTGCGAAATGCAAAAGTGCTGCAGCTCAACGATTCCTTAGTGCAAGCTGCTGGTTTACCCGCACCACAGGGTGATGTCCATGCACTTTTTTCGCCTGGGGTCAGCGTCCGTGTCGGTTTACCAACAACAAAATTCGTAAGGTAGAGAAATGACTTCTTCCCCCGCTATCACTTCTGTTGTCTTCGATTTCGGTGGCGTCATTATCACGACCATTACTGAGAAAATTCAGCGCATTGCCGATTCGCTCGGTTGTCCAATGCCACAACTGCATTCCATCATGATGGGCCCACAACACGAGTCTGGCGACCACCCATGGCATCGCATGGAGCGCGGCGAACTTGCGCGCGATGACCTTCAGGGTCTCATTGCGCCACTTGCTGCTGCCGAAGGAGTGCACTTTCAGGGAAATGAGTTTGAAACTCTGTTGCTGAATAACACCTACAACATCAATCACTACGTGTTAGAGCACATCGGTGCTTTGAAAGAACGTGGATACAAAACGGGCCTCTTAACTAATGGCATGCGCGAGTTCCACCCGCATCTGGTGACCATTGTCCCCGAGGAATTGTTTGACGTGTACATCGACTCTGCTCTGGTGGGAATGCGTAAACCTGAGCCGCGCATTTTTGAACTCACATTGCAAGAGTTGGGGGTCAAAGATCCGCAGGAAGTGGTCTTCCTCGACGACTTCATGGGCAATATTGAAGGTGCTCGTGCAGCAGGTATGCAGGTCATTCATGTGGGCGACCCACGTGTGGCCCTCGATGAACTTGAAGCCATGCTGACTGCCTGATTTTTTCCCTAGAGGGGTGGCGCGACGTAAAAGTTCGTGGCACCATATCACCATGACAATTTCAGCTGGAAGCAAAATCCCCGACGTAACAATTCACCTGCTTGGTGCCGATGGCATGCCACAGCCAGTGAGCTCACTTGAAGCGCTTGGCAAAGGCAAAGTAGTTCTCTTCGCAGTACCTGGTGCATTCACACCTGGTTGCTCGAAAGTGCACCTTCCTGGTTTCGTGCAGCGCTTCAATGAACTCAAAGCCAAAGGTGTGGAGTCGGTTGCGTGCATCAGCGTGAATGACCCTTGGGTAATGGATGCATGGAAGCAAAGCCAAAGTGCCGATGGCATCACCATGCTCGCCGATGGAACAGGTGCATTCACTGCAGCAATGGGCTTGGAACTAGACGGATCTGGTTTTGGTCTTGGTTCACGTTCACAGCGTTATGCAGCCATCATTAACAACGGTGTTATTGAGCGTCTTGATGTTGAAGAAGGCGCTGGCATTTCAGTGTCGTCTTGCGACATGATTATTACTCACTTGTAAAAAACTATTTCGTTAAATTGGCCACCACATGGGTGCCGTGTTGAACTTCAATGCGTGCCTCTGTGGTGGCCAATTTTTGTATGTCCCGTGAGTCATGCGACACCAAAATGACTGGACCAGTAAATTGCGCGAATGTTTGCGCGAGAAGCTCAAGTGTCGCAGCACGTGCATCGGTGTCTAATGCTGTTGTTGGTTCATCGAGCAGCAAAATTTGAGGTTGAGTGACCAATGTGCGCGCTAAGGCCACACGTTGTTGTTGCCCACCACTCAATTCATGTGGTCGCTTTTTTGCAAATGTATGAATATCGAGCTTCTCCATCGTGCCCATGGCACGGCGCAATGCATCATCTTTGTGAACCCCACGAGCGCGCAGGCCAAAAATAATATTTTGGCTGACGGTGAGATGAGGAAAGAGGGCGCCATTTTGGAACAGCATTCCAACGTGTCTGTCTTCTGGCTGTACAAAAGTGTCGCCATCGCAGAGTTGCCCGTCTAGTTCTATACGACCAGAAGAGATACTGAGCAAACCCGCAATGAGTAGGAGCGCCGTTGTTTTGCCTGAGCCATTCGAGCCGGTAATAGCGAGAACTTCTCGAGAGGCCACAGATACATCGGCATGCAACGTGAAATGTGCTCGGTCAAAAGTGCATTGCATGTTAAGAGTCATGCCGCGCCTCGTTGAAAAGCGGTCATCCAGCGTTGGCGCAATGAAATGAGAACCACGAACGAAATAGCCATCATCAAAAATGACAAACTCACGGCAGCATCGTTGCCACTTTCTAAGGAACTGTAAATTGCCAAAGGGAGCGTTTGCGTAGAGCCTGGGCTATTGCCGGCAAAGGTAATAGTTGCCCCAAATTCACCAAGCGCACGTGCCCAAGTGAGCACGATGCCAGCAACAAGCGATGGCCACAGCACGGGGATGTTCACTGTGAGCAAGGTACGCCACGGGCCGGCGCCTAAGGTGCGGGAAGCCCAAGTAGTAGATGCATCAACCTGAGCAAATGCCGACTCCATGACCACTATAAAAAATGGAGCAGCTACAAAAAACTGAGCCAACACCGTTGCGCTCTGAGTAAAGGCAATGCGGTAGCCGAACCAATCTTCAAGCGATGAGCCGATGAGCCCGCGCCGGCCGAAAGCATAAATGAGAGCAACTCCTCCAACAACAGGGGGCAACACCATTGGCAAAACACACAGCGTGCGCAAAATATTTTTCAGTGGAAAAGTGCGATGAGCAAACATCCATGCAAGTGGTAGACCGGCAACAATTGCGAGCACTGTTGTAATAAGCGAAGTGCGTAGTGAAAGCCATAGTGCTTCTTGTGACGATGCCTCAAAAATAGTGCTGAAGAATTGTGACCATGGAACGCGCACAACAATGGCAAGTAAGGGAAGTGAAATAAAAATCACACATGCCACGGCGAGCGCGGATAAACCCCGAGGCGCACTTAACTGCGAGCGTTGATGTTTCATGGGTTAATGAACCCATAATCATTCAATATTTTTTGCCCGCCACCCATAACGAAATCAATGAATGTCTGTGTGGCTTGTTGTGCGGTTGCAGAAAGTTCATTGAGTGCTGCAATGGGGTAGTTGTTGGAAACGTTGACGTCTTTATCAATGGGCAGGGCGCCAAGTTTTGACGCATTAGCCAAGGCATCGGTGACGTAGACAATTCCGGCGTCTGCTTCGCCACTGGCAACTTTCTGGGTGACTCCACTGACATTTGTTTCTTTGCTACGTGGTTGCACCACAACTTTTGCTCGCTCTAGTACTTGCGCAGCGTATTTTCCACACGGTTGCACAACGTCGCACAGAACAGTGCGTACCTGTGGTGAAGCAAGGTCGCTGACATTTTTGATGTTGAGCGGATTACCTTTTTCAACAATAAGTGTGAGCATGTTGGTGGCAATATTGGTAACGGTGTCTTCATTGACATTGCCACTTTCAACAAGGTCATTCATTTGCTTGTCGTCGGCAAAGACAACTACATCGGCTGGGGCCCCCTGTTTAATTTGTTCAACCAATGTGGCACTGCCGGCAAAGTTCAGAACAATATGAATGTTGGGCTCAGTGCGCTCAAAAGCCGATGCAATAGAGGTCATCGCAGTGGTCAGAGAGGAAGCGGCGTAGACGTCGATATTCACTTTGCTCTCGTTGCGACCACAAGCAGACAAAGCGCATAGAAGGCCCGCGGCAATACCAATAGATATGGTGCGTAGTAATCGAGAGGCGGGGACCATCCACTCAGGCTATTAGTTCATTTTGAACTATCTGATAGTTCAATACGTGATATAAACAGGTATGGAATCCCTACAAAACAGCCAGTTGTCGCTTATTGAAGCAACGTGCCTTGCTCTGATCGACCAAGGGGCAACACATGGTTATGACATCGCGAAGAGGTTTCACCCTGAGGGCGATATTGGCGAAGTCTTCACCCAAACAAACCCCGTTGTGTATCGCGCCTTGAAGTCGCTCGAAGCCGCGCAGTTGGTGAAAAGCACCGATGCGCTTGGTGTGCGTAAACAATTGAAGTTTGCGTTAACGGTGACTGCTGAAGGTGAGCGTGTATTGCGCAGTTGGTTGAACGCGCCAGCAATGCATATTCGCGATTTACGAACTGAGTTCTTGGTGAAGCTACATCTGCGTGAGCTAGCGGGTTTGAGGCAAAGGAAATTTATTGCTCTGCAAAGGGATGCCTTAGAAAACGTACTGTCGCACTTACTTGCCAACCCATCACGAAGTGCTGTTGCTATTTGGCGACGAGAACAAGCGCGAGCCGTTGCACGATTTCTTGATGAACTTGCCGGCGAAGAAGCTCCTTCCACAAATAACACAGATCGTGAAGACACTTTGCAGTTGAGCGCACGTAATCAGCTGCGTGCCAAAGTGGTGTCAGTAAAACACGGAGGAGTTCTTTCGACCGTGAAATTGGAACTTGACCCGGGTCAAACCATGACGGCAACCATTACCCGAGAGGCGACGAATGCCTTGGCCCTTGCTCCGGGAACGGAAGTGCTGGGATTATGTAAAGCAACCGATGTACTGGTTGCTCGCTCCTTTACCTAATTTTTATAGGGAATGACGACTATTGAGAATATTTCAGTGCTGGGCTAAGTTGGGGTTGAAATTCTTTCAGCAAGAATTTCCATCGATATTTCTTGGAGGAAATACATGTTGGCTCATCGTATTAAGGCCGCTATTGGCGCAATAACAGCAGTCGGACTCTTAGGACTCTTTGCTCTTCCCGGTGAAGTGCATGCTGCAATCACTGTGACGGTCACCGACTCTTCGGGCACCGCAGTAGGTGGCGCATTTGTCGCCGTACTCAATAGCGATGGTGATGCGGTCGATAGTGCAATCACCGCGAAAGACGGCACGGTGTCGGTGAATGAAGCTGGCGGCGCTGGTCTTGTTGTTGCAGCCCCCGGGTTCCAAACAAAAACTGCATCGAGCGCAACAGCGCAAACAGTTGCGCTTACCGCATCAACGAAGTCGAAGTTGTCTTATGCCAACGCATTCGGTGCGCAAGTGCGCACCATTGCTGCCGATGGTGAAAGTGGCGTGTACTACGCAACCTCCGATGCGCAACCAACTGTATGGCGAACAAGTGACTACGCAGGTTCGTGGTCTCCGGTTCCTACTACCGCTGACTCAGAAGCTGGAAGCGCTACTGCGGCTGGCGCAATGCCACAAGCAGAAGCTGCTGGTGACATTTTTACATCTGGGGTAAAAGGTGAAGTAGCTGTGCAAGTCGGTCAAACCTTGTATTACTCACGCACCTACGGAAATACTTGGTCAACAGTTGCGAACTACAACACTGTAAATGGTCAGAACAAAAAGCATTACTGGGTACATGGTGGTGCGAACGCTGAGTACTCGTACATCGTTGGTGTCACCGACTCAGGCATGTACGTCGCCGTGATGCCAGATAGCTCGAGCGATGCAGCTCCAAGCTTTGTCAACGTCACATCAACAATTGGTCGATATACCGCTGCCGACCGTGTTGCATTTGCAGTGGGAAGTACTGGTGACATTTTTATGGCAACAGTCAATGGCACCAGTACACGTATTTCAAAAATTACGCCTGCGGCCACCGCTGCAGCTCTCACTGCGACAGATGCTTCCCTTCCTCAGCCAACGCACACAATGGCAACTTCCGGTACTGGTCTCGTGAAACTCAGCACGCTTGGTACGGCAACACCTCAAGCAATTGTGACTCACCTAGTAGATGGCGCCACTGTGTCGCTCACCGTGGGCGCCTTGGTATCTGGAACATGGACAATGTCTTCAGGTGTTGAAGGTTCAAATCAAGCAAACAGCCTCGCCTTGAATGGTATGAGTGCACTTTCGGGCAACTGTGGTCAAAATGGAAATACACCTTTAGTCGCCTCCATCGCTCCGGAAGCTCCATCGGGTTCCGATGTGCTCACTGGCTTCGAAGTGGTGGGCACCATTGGCCAGTGCATGTTTGTATTCAACGCCACAGGTTCGGGCAGTCTGTTGAGCACCACATTCACTTCTCCAAAAGTTGCCTTGCTGGCCATGGAAGGTGCAAACAACAACACGGGTTTTGTTTGGGACAGCGGATTCAACTTCAGTTCCAACATGGTGTCGCTGTCTGGCGACGGTCAATTCGGACTCCGCAAATCTGCAGTCATTTCTGCTGCTACGTCGTATCGCCCGAGTTTTGGCGGAGCCGGTGGCACTACTGCAAGCCAGTACATCAATAGTCAGGCATCTGCTGGAACAGATGTTGCTTCAGGTGGAATTGCAGTGGGTGGCATGGTTGCCCCCAACGTCACCGATGTGGTGTATTCGCCGAATAG
>CAIOHI010000343.1 GCA_903858075.1 uncultured Actinomycetes bacterium | reverse complement strand
GCAGAACTATCGCAGCACACAAAATATTTTGAATGCAGCCAATGCGGTTATATCCAACAACATTGAGCGCAAGCCGAAGAACCTCTGGAGCGACTCCGGAACAGGCGACCCCATCGTGCGTTATTACGCCGATGATGAGCACGATGAAGCGCGCTGGATTGCGCAACAAATTCACGAGGCACACGAAACCGATGCGCGCCAATGGGGCGAAATGGCCATTTTTTACCGTGCCAATGCGCAAAGTCGTATTCTTGAAGAGTCGCTCATACGTTTTGGTGTTCCTTACAAAATTATTGGCGGCACTCGTTTTTATGAGCGTCGCGAGGTGAAAGATGCTCTCGCTTACTTGCGTGCTGCCATTAACGAAACCGATGAAGTAAATGTGAAGCGAGTGCTCAATGTGCCCAAGCGCGGCATTGGCGACACCAGCGTCGACAAACTCGATGCATATGCCCGCAATCATGGCCAAGGGTTTTCATTTGCGCTTCACAATGCTGCTGCAGCTTCGGTTGGCGGAGCAGCGTTAAAAGGAATTACTTCGTTCCTTGCATCGCTCGATGAAGCAGGTAACCATCAAAGCGAAGGCCCTGCTGAAGTGCTGCGGTTAGTTCTCAAAAGCTCGGGTTACATGACAGAGCTAGAAAACGAAGACACGGTCGAGTCAGCAGGCCGATTAGAGAACCTTGCTGAACTCATTGGCTTTGCAGAAGAGTTCGATTCTGTTGACGATTTTCTTGAACAAGTTGCACTTGTTGCCGATACCGACCAAATAGATGGCGATAATCGCGTCATGCTCATGACTCTGCACGCTGCAAAAGGCTTGGAATTTCCCGTTGTGTTCCTCGCCGGATTCGAAGAAGGTGTGTTCCCGCACAGCCGAAGCCTCGCAGAGCCTGAAGAGATGGAAGAAGAGCGACGCCTTGCATATGTAGGCATTACGCGTGCTCGTGAACTGCTCAATGTTTCACATGCATGGAGCCGCAGTTTGTATGGCAATACTCAATACAACCCACCATCACGCTTCTTAGAAGAAATTCCACATGAGCTTTTCCGCATTGAAGGCAACGCGAACGGTCAAAGTTTTTCTGGCGGAACTTCTTCAATTGGGTCCGGGGGTTCAAGCCGTCGCGAGCGCACTTATGGCAACTCATTCTCAGATGAACACACGAACCGCGTTGTAGACGCAGCCATTGCTGCTGGCCGTACTGCTGCGCCGGTAGTGAATGCCAATGTTTTGTCCGATATTAAGGTGGGTGAAGACATTGTGCACCCGACGTTTGGTGAAGGCGTCGTCATCGACATTAAGGGCGCCGGCGAAAAAGCAGAAGTAACTATTCGCTTTCGCGACAAAGGCACAAAAATACTCGCCCTGGCCTGGGCGCCTTTGAAAAGACTCTAAATTTTGAGCCGCAGTGGTGTCTTGCCGAGACGTGCATCAGAACTAGAGTGAAGGTATGAAGGCAGCACTACTTGTAGAGAGTTTGACGGGAAATACCTGGAAGGCCGCTGAAATGATTGGCGCCAATTTGCAGCAGTCGGGGTGGAGTATCACGGGGTTGTCTGCAGTTCGTAAACCAGATCATGGATCTATTCAAAGTGCCGACATTGTGTTAGTAGGTACTTGGGTGCATGGCCTTTTTGTTGTTGGGCAAGCACCATGGGG
>CAIOHI010000342.1 GCA_903858075.1 uncultured Actinomycetes bacterium | reverse complement strand
TACGGGCCGCCCAGAAACCTACATTGCGGCAAATATGTCGGCTGTGGAAAATGTGCAAGGCAACAAGTTGGTGCACGAGGCAAGCAGGGTTGCGGCAACTGCAACAATTGAACAATCAGTGGTGGGGCCTCTGTGTGTGGTGGGTGAATACTCGCATCTGTCGCATTCAGTAGTTATTGCTGGTGCCGAAATTGGAGAGTCCGCAGCCATTGAAAACAGTGTCATTATGGGTGTTGTGGGCAGCACGGCACAACTGAAAAATTGCATCATTGGCGCCGATGGCGTGGTGGAACAAGGCGAAGTATTGAACAACGTGAAGCGGCCCGACCCGGACGGCGTTTAGTGCGCTTTCTAGTTTGCGGTGGCGCTGGTTTTATTGGGTCACATGTAGTTGATCGTTTGTTGTCTGAAGGGCACGCAGTAGAAGTTGTCGACAACCTGAGCACCGGATCCTTTTCCAATTTGCATCAGGCGCGTCTCTCGGGTGGCGATCTCAAAATTCACAACATCGATGTCACTACACCAGAATTTCTTAACCTGGTGTCGTTGCGTCGCCCCGATGTTATTTTGCAACTCACCGCGTTGTCGCCAAGTGCAGCGCACTCCACACTCGCCCTTTCTTCTGCGCCCGCCGTTGTTGCGGCATTAGAAGCAGCTCGCTTGTTCGGTGTAAAAAAAGTTGTACTAGGAGTTCCTGCGCATTTGCTCTATGGCGAAGTGCCGGTACGTGAAATTCCTATTAAGGAAGGTCGTGTTAGTGAACCCATCAGTGTTCCGCACGTCATTACACGCACACTGTTGCAGTTGCTTGCTGTGTATCGCGAAGTGCATGCGGTGGAATACACAGCACTTGCAATTGCCAATGTTTACGGCCCACGTCAACGAGCGGAAGACGGGGTAGTAGCGGCCTTTGCAACAGCGCTTGCTAACAACGAAGCACCTGAATTTTACGGGGCAGGAAAACAAACGCGAGATTTCGTTTTTGTTGAAGATGTAGTTGATGCATATGTGAAAGCAGCCACAAAAGGCGATGGCCTGGTGATCAATATTGGTACTGGTGTTCAAACGAGCATTGCTGCGTTGTGGAAAGAGATGAGCGCGAGCTCAACATTGCAGCCAGTAGTAGGAAAACAGCGACCAAGTGACATTACGCGCTTTGCGGTTTCTCCTGTGCGCGCTCGTATTCAGCTTGCCTGGGCGCCTTTTACGTCGTTATCTCAGGGCTTGGCAACTGTTTTGCCGCAGCTCTAAAGCCTTTTAGCGAAAGAGATCTTCGCTCGGGTTGCGCACAATTTCATCCATGCTCGACTCGCGAAACCACGCTGCATCTGCACCGCGAACAACGCCCACAGGTATGCCATTCGATTTACCCATTACCAGTTCTGCTGCACAAGCAAGTTCGTCGGCAACGGCAATTTCAGTTACCTGCATTACGCGGCCAAGTGCATCGGGTGTGCCGCGCAGGTCGAGCACGCCAGCAATGCCCGCAACCCCAATTGCTACATCGGTAACACCTTTGCGCCATGGGCGCCCAAAGGTATCGCTCACAATGACTCCAACATTCACGCCAAGTTTTGCTTTCACGATGTCGCGAATGCGCCGTGCAGAGCGGTCGGAGTCAATAGGGAGAAGAGCAGCTTGACCTCGTTCTACGTTTGACAAATCGATGCCGCTGTTGGCGCATACAAAGCCATGCCTGGTTTCGGTAATGATGAGGTCGCCTCTGCGGCGCACAATGCGTACAGCTTCTTCTTCAACAAGCACTTTGTGTGACAGCGGGTCATCAGGGTCAATCTGCACGAGTCGACCTTCTGCCTTCGACACAATTTTTTGTGTGACTACCAAAACGTCGTTGTCGAGAAGGGGCCCATTGGGTTCGCCCGAGCATGCCTCAACAATGATGTCTCCTAGTTGCATGCCGGGAATAATTTCCCCAATTCCTTCAACACCCCACGCGGTTAACTTGCTCATATGACTCTTATGTTGCCACGCCAATGGCGCTTAAGCACGTTCGGGTGAGGGTGGCAGATATTTCCGCGGTTTTCATGATGGTATCGGTAGCAACACAGCGCATTCCTTCGCGTTCTACAGCTGATATGAGATGTTCGTCGGCGGTGTCAATAACGAGAGTAGAAGCAATGGGCGCATACAGCCGAGCAATTCCGACCACGCTTGGCTCATGCCCTAACTCACTCATCATGCGGTCTGCAGGGCCCTTCAGCGCGGCTCCGGCAACGATGGGCGAGATTGCTACAACGGTGTCACGACGCGCAGACAGTGTTGCGTCGAAGTTCTTGAGCGCTCGCATGGGGCCAATGGACACGATGGGGTTCGATGGAGCAATAATGACCGCATCGGCAGTGCGCATGTCGTCAAGGCCGAGTGCAGTTGCTTCAGTAATGCCAGCAAAGCGAACACTTTGAAGGGCAACCGAATGGCGTAATTTTACAAAATACTCTTGAAATGAAATTTCACTTCCGTCAACGAGGGTGACCATTGTGGAAACACGTTCGTTGGTCATGGGCAAAATGCGAAATGGAATATCAAATGCTTGTGTAATTTCTGCGGTCACTTCTGCAAGCGTTGCACCTTCGGCAAGGCGAGTGGTGCGATAAAAGTGTGTAGCAAGGTCACGGTTGCCTAAACCAAACCACGATTCTCCAGCAAGTGATTGCGCAGGGCGCACAGCGGCAAAACGTGCCAAGTTTTCCATGGTGACAAATGTTTCATTGGCGAGGCCCCAACCGCGCTCGGGGTCAATTGACTCAGACACGGTGTACGTAACAGTGTCGAGGTCGGGGGAGATAGACAAGCCATGCATCAACGTGTCGTCGCCGGTATTCACAATTGTCATGAGTTCGTTATGGGCAAGGGCATGCTGAGCACCACGCAAGAAACGAGCTGCGCCCACCCCGCCTGAAACAACACAAATCATGGGTTTTTGCTCCACATCATCTCACTGAGCGTAGAGGCGCAACTGTTAGAGTCAACGTTCATATGGCACGCGCATTAATTACAGGCATTACAGGTCAAGACGGACAGCACCTTGCAGAGTTCTTGCATTCAAAGGGTTATGAAGTCTTTGGAATGATCAAGGGCCAAAACAACGCTCGTGCAGAACTCTTGCGTGACGAGTTCCCCTATGTCGAGTTGGTATCGGGCGACCTCACCGACCTGCCGAGTTTGGTGTCTACTCTTGAGCGCGCTCAGCCCACAGAAATTTATAACTTGGGCGCAATTTCCTTTGTGCATTTCTCCTGGATCCAGGCAGAACTCACAGCCAATACAACCGGTCTTGGCGTATTGCGCATGTTGGAAGCAATTCGTATGGTGGGCGGAGCTCAAAATAACCCAATGCGTTTTTACCAGGCTTCTTCTTCGGAAATGTTTGGCACGGTGCGCGAAGTGCCACAAACAGACCTCACGCCGTTTCACCCGCGTTCGCCTTATGGCTGTGCGAAAGTTTTTGGCCACGACATCACCGTGAACTACCGCGAGAGCTACGGCATGTACGCCTGCTCGGGCATTTTGTTCAACCACGAAGGCCCACGTCGTGGCCTCGAATTCGTTACTCGCAAAATTTCTAATGCTGTTGCGCGCATCAAGTTGGGTGTGCAGCAAGATATTTCACTGGGCAACCTCGACGCCAAGCGCGACTGGGGCTATGCCGGCGACTACGTGAAGGCCATGTGGCTCATGTTGCAACAAGATGAGCCCGACGACTATGTGGTGGCTACTGGCGAAACGCACTCCATTGAAGAATTCCTCGAGTTGGCATTTGCCGAAGTGGGCATTGCCGACTGGCACCCATATGTCACTCAAGATCCAAAATTCTTCCGCCCCGCAGAAGTTGACCTGCTCATTGGTGACCCCACCAAGGCAAAAACCAAATTGGGTTGGACACCAGAAGTCGATTTCCCACAGCTAGTAAAAATGATGGTGGAAAATGATTTGCGCATTGAAAGTGCGAAACTCAACCGTTAATTGTTTCGTAGTGAACTAGCCCTCAAGTGGGCGGTCGCTCATTGCTTCAATCATCGATTCCACATCGGGTGTGTCGCCTGCAGCAATGCGACTACGTAATGCAACGGCAAACACGCAAAGTGCCAATGTTGAAGAGACCACCGACGCAATTTCAATGCGTAAGAACAAGTCGTTACTTGACAACCAAGTAGTCAACACAAAACTGATCATGCCCACACTCCACCCAAGCGCAACCCACTTGTGGCCGTGCAGTGCAATAACTGCTTGTGCGGTGGCTAAAGCCATCATGTACAGCGCACTGCCAAGGGCTAACAAGGTGAGGGTGCGGCGGTCGAGGTCGCTTTGGTACACGGCTTTCAAGATAGGTGGGCCAGCAATAGCCGAACCGCCAACGCCAATGACTCCAATGGCAATCACCGCGTAGGTGAGGTGGCGAAAGGCCACGCGAAATTCAGTGAGGTCGCCATGTGCGGCAAGGCGAGCAAGCCGTGGCAAAAGAGCGGCCTGAATTGCTTGGAAAAGAAAAAGTGGAACGCGAGCAAGCAATACACCGTTACCAAATTTGGTGACGAGTTCCGATTCTGAACTGTCGGCCAAAATATTCATGCCAATAGGGCCGGCGTTCACCAATGCCGCAGCCATGATGGAGCCACCTAATAGCCACCCGAGGTTCGGAGTAATTTCCGACCACGATGCGGGTTCGCCATCTTCAGTGCTGAGTGCTCCACGAAAATAGACAATGGCAACACCGAGAAGTGGGGCAAGAGCAACAACCAT
>CAIOHI010000341.1 GCA_903858075.1 uncultured Actinomycetes bacterium | reverse complement strand
GTGATGATGAGCGTGTCGCGTGCCGACATGACGGCGTTGAGCAAGCGTTGGCGACCATCGAGTGAATACATGGGTTCACCCACACATGGGTTGTTGGCGAGCACATCGTCGCCGTCGCTGTGTGCTCCAGCAAAAGCACGTTCGTCCGCACCGAGAATGGCGAGCACTCGGTAAGGAACGTGTTGTTGGCCATCAAGTGGGGCAACAGTAATGGACTCATACTTATTGAAAAAGAGTGCACGTTCATCGTTGAAGTATGCGCCAAGAGCGGCAACAAGTTCGTTTACGGTAAATGTCTTGTCACTGTGCGAAAAAGATGTTTCGGCATCGCCTTGGAAACTGTTAATGGAGCTGTGCAAGCGAGCCATGCTTGAAGCGTCGCTGTATGGCACTTTAAGAAAATTGTCGATGATCCCGTACAACGTGGCGCAGAAATGTTGTACGGTGATGCCTGTTGGTTTTTGGTGAGCGTCAACAGCCTTCATTATTTCCACAAACTTCATAACACGAGAAATAAATTCCGACACAGTTCCAGCAACGTGCATGTCACTTCCCCCGATGCCGTCATAGGGAACAACGTTGCCGGGGCCAATGCGGTCTATCTCACCGGGGATGGCGATTCCCATCATGAGGCGATTGAGGGCGGCGTCCCATGTGCCAAAATTATTGGTAGCAGCAATGTTCCAGTGTTCAGAACGTAATTGAGCATTTAAGCCGTAACGAATGGCGAGGTCTTCTGCCCAAGTAGCAATAAGAGTGATTGCATCGTCATCGAAATCGAAGGCACGCCGTACGGCAGGCAGGTGAGCAACGTCGAGTACATCGGTGGGTGAACAACGGCTCGTGAGTAGATGCAGTACAGCGATGAATGCTTCAATAAGCGGGTCGCGGCTTGATGCACTATTGCCAAGCACGTTGATTGGAAGTGATGGAAGTGTGCTGCCTGTGGTGGCGTGTGGTGCAAAGACAGCACTGATGATGGGAGCTGCTGCATCGATATCTGCACATAAAATAGCAAAATCGCGCAGCTGCAAATTTGCATTGTTATTCAATTCATGCAGAAATGCATCGCGTAACGCTTCTACTTGGCGGGCGAGACCATAACAGGCGTGTACTTGCAATGAGCCATCGCTCGTGGCGCGAAGTTTTTTACGTTCTTCTGCATTGAGGTTCAACTCGTCTGAAGCATCGGTAATGATGCTTTCCTGCAGATGATTTAATAGCGACGTGTTGGCATTGGAGATAGGAAGATATGTCCGCTGTATTGCCCCAAAGACGGCAGCATTTTCTACCACTTGGGCACCCCACCGTCTAGTGAGTGGATGCTGAACTAGCGAAGCAGGAACTTCATTGCGTAATTGCACTTCGCGCGCGCTGGGTTTTGGCCACACTTCTCCAGCGGCGTAAACCATATATATATGGATGTCACAGGCTTCGCCAAGCACTTCAAGAATTTGGCGTGCGGCGCGACTAAGCGTGGTAATTCCAAACACGCTGAGGCGAGTTGGCAAAGTTGACCCTGCAGGAAGATCGTGAAGAGCCTCGGTAAATACTTCTAGGTTGTTGAGTGCGCGGTTAGGGAGTTGTCTTGTGTTGAACTTTTTTGATACTTCAACAAAGAGTTCCTT
>CAIOHI010000340.1 GCA_903858075.1 uncultured Actinomycetes bacterium | reverse complement strand
TGCGGCAATAGGAAGGTTGTCTAATTCCGTTGCGTGACCCACAACTTGTGCTGACGCAACAATGGTGGGGAGCGCAGCAAGTGGAATATCTAAAATTCCGCAAATTCTTTCCGACCAGTTCAGTGTTTCAACTGAAAAGAGCCCGGTCACGCCTGCGTTGGTGTGGTCGGTAACAAAAGATTTTCCTGCGGTGAATTTCCACGTCAGCCAAGTGTCGATGGTTCCAATGCAAATATCGCCTCGCAGAATTTCTTCTTGCAATTGTGCCCCGTAGTTTTTCAACATCCAAGCTGCTTTTGTTGCTGTTTGGTTGGGGGCAAACATGAGGCCATGTTCGGAACGTGCAGTGATGCACTCCATGACGGTGCGCAGGTCTTGCCACCCAAGTGACGGCCCCAAGGGTTCGCCAGTAATGCGATTCCACACAACGGTGGAAGCTCGTTGGTTGGTGATGCCTATTCCTATTGCGGAATTGGGGTTGCGTTGCAACACGGTGAACGCGGCCTCGCGTGCGGCAGTGAACATATGTATTGCATCGAACTCAACAAGACCTGAAAAAGGAGTTGATGGTGGATTCTTGCAGTATTGCGAATCAATAATTTGCCCCGCGCCATTAACTAGCGCTGCACGCAAGCCAGTTGTTCCTACGTCGATAACTAAAATTGAGGGCGTTGTCACTTGGGTCGCACTCCTGAGTTCTGCATGAAGCTACCGAGTAGACCGCCAACGACACTTGCAACCAGTGAGAGCGAAAATGCGGTGATGATTCTGCTCACACGTACTTCGCCGCCGGTAGCTACGCGTACGAGGAGAAAAAAGCCTTGTACCACGACAAAAACTCCTGTACCAGCTACAAGGGCGTGCATGAACGGCCGCCCCAATTGTTGATGCCATGCGGCCACTCCACTGCCAATAACAAACCCAAGAATGGCGAGCAGTGAAAGCATTGGCGCCCAACCACTGGGGTTATCAGAATTATCTATGACGAATCGCGCAATGAGTGTGGGAGGCACAGCAAAGAGAGCGGTGACTGATGCCCCTTTTTGTAGAGCAAGCGTGTCGAAATCTTTCATTGCATATGTTTAGCGCACTGGCCAGAGTGCTGCGTCGTTCGACCCAGTACTGAGGCCCATTTTGCCTGGGTTCAAAATGTTATTTGGGTCAAGTGTTGTTTTCAGCGACTGCAAAACTTTCATTCCGGTTCCGAGGGCTTCGGTCATAAAGCGATTTCGGTTGAGGCCGACACCGTGGTGGTGCGAAAGGTTTGCCCCGGCTTGAAGTGCTGCACGTTGCGCTGCGTCCCACAGCGCTACGTAGGTACTCTCAAACTCTTCTGGCGGTGGGGTAGCAGCAAAAGTGAAATACACACATGCGCCATCGAGGTAGCTGTGCGATAAATGACATGTTGCGCTTCGTGCGTGTGGAACTTGAAGAATTGCTTGCACTACGGCATCGTTAACATGCATCAGCTGGCTCCAAGGTGCAGCAACTTCAATGGTGTCTACAACAAAGCCTTTTTTGGTGAGGGCTTGCAAAGCGCTGGTGTCATTGCGGTGCGACAACCATTTTTCGACAAGTGCAATATCGGCCACGATTGCATTGTTCGATGTGGCGTATTGCTGCACAATATGCATTGTTGCTGCAACAAGTTGCTCGTTGCCTTCATCGAGAACGAGCAGAGTTGCTTGAGTGCCATCGCCTTCGTGTGAGCGCTTGCTTTCGCTTCCGTCGTATAAGCGCAGCACCGCAGGTGTGGCGCCTGCGCGAATGAGTTGACGGCAAGCTTCAATACCTTGGGTGAAAGTGGGGAAACGGTATGCGGCTGTTGCGCGAAACTCTGGCAACGGGTGGGCGCGAAGCCACGCCCGAGTGATGACGCCAAGAGTTCCTTCGGAACCGAGAAATACTTCAGTGAGGTCGGGCCCAGCTGCTGCGGCAGGGGCACCTCCGGTGAGAACAACTGTTCCATCGGCCAGAACCACTTCAAGACCCACGACCATGTCTTCAATTTTCCCGTAGCGCGTTGAAAATTGACCAGCGCCTCGGCAAGCAATCCAGCCGCCAACGGTGGAGATATCGAAAGATTGTGGATAGTGGCCAACGGTGAGTTTGTGTTGCGAATTCAACTCAGCTTCCATGTCTGGACCAAAGGTGCCAGGCAGAACTTCAACAATGCCCGACAGAACATCGACAGAAGTGATGCCCTGGAGCGAAGTGAGATCGAGCAAGACTCCGCCGTAGAGCGGAATGGAGGCGCCAGTTACTCCACTGCGACCACCGGCAGGAGTGACGGGAATATTTTCTTTGTGGCAAATACGCATGACTGCCGAGACTTCCGACGTGTTGAGCGGACGACACACCACGGCTGGCAGAGCGGCAGTTTCGTTGCGTAGCGCCCATGACAACGACAAAGGCCACCAGTCGCGACCACCTTCAGCGAGTGTTGCGGCATCGGTAGAACTAGCACATGCAGATGCAAGTTGTGCGAGTACGTCTGCGCCGATTGAGCCGCGAGCTTGAGTGGGAAAATGTGGTGTTGCCGTTGCGGCCGACCCAGAGAATTCAATGGGTGCTGTTGCTTGCATGGGTTGTGTCATGGTTGCTCTTTCGTCGAGGCGACAAATTCAGATTCAGTAACTAACCCAGCAGCTTCTTCTTCGGCGCAGATGCCGTGAAAGAGTGCAACTTGATTGTTGATGTCAGATTCGCTCCAGTTCATTTGTGGCGCAATGAGTTCAGCCACGCTGCGCGCAGCATTTTTTGCTGCTGTGCGGTTGAAAAGAAGTGCCCGCGTGCGCCGCGACAGAACGTCATCGAGTGTGAAAGCCATTTCATGGGTTACTGCGTACATTGCTTCAGCACGCAAGTAAGGAAGGCCATCAATGAGGGGCTGCGCAAGCTCAGGCTGCGCTGCGATGAGTGCTTCAACGTCGGCTGCGTACGTGCCGAAGCGTTGAGCTAGATGCAATTGCTGGGTAGTACGTGATTTTGATTCTTTGTACCCGCGGGCACCGTGCAGCGAAAGATTTTTCGTTTGGCATCGATACTTCTTTGGCGACAAGTGAAGTTGGTCAATAACAGCGTCGATGGTGTCTTCGCTCATTTCGCGATACGTGGTGAGTTTGCCGCCGGTGACTGTAATGACCCCAGATGCTGAAGTGCTCACTCTGTGACGTCGCGATAAGTCGGCGGTACGTTCACCAATTGACTCATTTTCGTCGGGCTTCACAAGCGGGCGTAACCCAGCCCACACTGCCAAAACGTCTTTGTGTGTTACTTCGTTGGTGATGCTTGCGTTGAGTGCTCGTAGAACGTAATCGATGTCGTCTTTCGTGCACTGTGGGTTGTCGGGCGAGCCTTCGTAACCGGTATCTGTGGTACCGATGTAGGTGTATTGAAATGTTCCATCGCCATTGGGCACCCAGGGCACCACAAACAAACTGCGTTTATCTTTTGGCACAGGAATGACTACCGCAATGTCATTACGCACGAGGTTCCACGGCACCGTGATGTGCACTCCTTTCGCAGGGCGAATAGAGGAAGGGTGTTTTCCTTCGTCAAGTTTGCGTACATCGTCGGCCCACACACCAGTGGCATTAACAACGGCTTTGGTTCTTACTGTTAGCGCGTCGCCTTCGTGCGACTGGGCACTCACGAGGAATGTTCCTGAAGAGTCCTTTTCAATACCGGTGACGCTGCACCAGTTGGCAAGTGTTGCCCCAAGTTGACCTGCAGTTTGCGCAAGTGCAATGCATATACGAGAGTCATCTGCTGCAGCGTCGTAATACAAATATGCAGACGCAAGTCGATCTTTGGGCATTGTTGGCAGGTGCTTGTAGGCAGCTTTCGCATTTAAGCGGCGGTGAAATTTTCCGATGCGCCACCCGCCGGTGAGGTCGTACATCCACAAAGCAGAACCCAGCGCGCGCGCAATTTTCTTTTTAATCAGACCGTCTTTAGTAACGATGGGAATCATGAAGGGGAGTACTTGTACTAAGTGCGGCGCATTAGAACGTAAGCGTCGCCGTTCATGCAACGCTTCGTACACCAAGCGCACATCACCTTGTTGCAAGTAGCGCAACCCGCCGTGAATGAGCTTTGAACTTTTTGAAGAGGTGCCTGAAGAAAAGTCGTGGCGCTCAAGAAGTGCTACGCGTAAACCTCTGCTTGCTGCATCAACTGCAACACCCAAACCAGTGACGCCACCGCCAACAACCAGCACGTCGAATTCTTCGCTGGATAAATTCTGCAGTGCGTGGGCTCTCGTCAGAATTGGGGCGCTCAGGGGGGTGGCGTTACTCATGGGTAGATCCTACTTGTGACGGAAATCGCATGCTCTGTTAGTTAGCACGACTTGTTGATTAGCAGTTCATGAGGCTAATTTTCGTTCTGTGAAAACACCAGAAGAGCTCGTGGCCCGCTTTCGTGAGCAGGGGTACAAAGTCACCCCACAACGCCAACTCATTTTCCGGTTGCTCAACGGCAATACGGCGCACCCCACTGCGGAAACGTTGTACGAGGTTGCAGCACAGCAGATGCCTGGCATTTCGTTGCGCACGGTATATCAAACTCTGTCGGAATTGAGCGCCATGGGCGAAGTGCAGCACATCGACTTGGGTTCTGGCGCTGTGCGCTTTGACCCCAATGTCGACGATCACCACCATGTGGTGTGCAGTACGTGTGGTGTGGTGCACGACGTCTATGTGAATCAAACGCCTTTGCAATTCGAAGGCGACGTTGAAGGTTTTGCGGTGCACAGCACTCGCATTGTGTTCTCAGGTGAATGTGCTCAATGCGCGCATTTGTCTGCGTAAGAGAAATACCCATAACAACTACAAAAAAGGAGACGTCATGGCCGGATTGAACGGAACCAAGACACACGAAAACCTGAAAGAAGCATTTGC
>CAIOHI010000339.1 GCA_903858075.1 uncultured Actinomycetes bacterium | reverse complement strand
GTCGCCGTGATGCCAGATAGCTCGAGCGATGCAGCTCCGAGCTTTGTCAACGTCACATCAACAATTGGTCGCTACGCAGCAGCTGACCGCGTGGCATTTGCGGTGGGAAGCACTGGTGACATTTTTATGGCCGCGGTGAATGGAAGCGGTACACGCATTTCTCAAATCACACCTGCAGCAACTGCTGCGGCGCTTACTGCAACGGCTGGTTCGCTTCCTCAGCCAACACACACAATGGCAACTTCTGGTACCGGCCTCGTGAAACTCAGCACGCTTGGCGCGGCAACACCTCAAGCATTGGTAACTCACTTGGTCGACGGTTCGACAGTGTCAATAAATGTTGGAGCATTGGTGTCGGGTACATGGACGATGTCTTCTGGTGTTGAAGGTGCAACTCAAGCAAACAACCTCACCCTCAGCGGCATGAGCGCTCTTTCGGGGAACTGTGGTCAAAATGGAAATACACCTTTAGTAGCCTCCATCGCTCCGGAAGCTCCATCGGGTTCCGATGTGCTCACTGGCTTTGAAGTAGTAGGCACCATTGGCCAATGCATGTTTGTATTTAATGCCACGGGATCGACCAGCCTTATTGGAGCCACATTCACTTCACCAAAGGTTGCGCTGTTGGCGATGGAAGGTGCAAACAACAACACCGGTTTTGTTTGGGACAGTGGTTTTAACTTCAGTTCCAACATGGTGTCGTTGTCTGGCGACGGGCAATTCGGACTCCGCAAATCGGCAGTGATTTCTGCTGGTACTTTTTATCGCCCGAGTTTTGGTGGTGCTGGTGGTACTTCTGCAAGTCAGTACATCAATAGTCAGGCATCTGCTGGAACAGATGTTGCTTCAGGTGGAATTGCAGTGGGTGGCATGGTTGCCCCCAACGTCACCGATGTGGTGTATTCGCCGAATAGTACCGATGGTTCACAACTCGTACTCAGCATGACCGAAACCGGTGGTAGCCGCACATTGCTATCAACCGATGGAGGCACCTCGTTCAGCACCGTTGGCGCAGGTGGTAGTCGCGCAGTTGAATGGTGGAACGGCGCAAATGGTTTGCAGCACATTGCTGCGGGTTTTAGCAATAACCCCAATGAGTTTTTGCATGTGAAGTCATTCAACACAAACTCGGGCGCAGGCAAACTCGACATGGGTGATGAACTTGCTGCAACAGCTGTTCTACGTGATACGAAAGATGTATCGGCTCGAAAAGAATTTAGTTTCCCAGGTGCAGCTAACCCATCGGGGTCCACACTGACCCCAAGCAGTTTTGTTTCGGGCGCTAGTCAAACTTTGCTTTCAGCAATTGAAGGCATCGCAGGAAAAGATGCGATGTTGGTTGGTGTTAATAAGTGCAGCCAAAACCTCGGGCCATCAGGATGCGAGTCGAGCGCGGGTTCTGTGGCGTTGGTAGGCATTAGTGCCAACAGCTCAACGGGTGCAGTCACACTAAGCAACGTCAAATACTTTGGTTCAGAAGTTGCTGCAGCCGGAGCAACGTCGGCAGGTACAGGAACATACGCGGGTGATGTGAAGGCAATTCAATATTGCCCAACTGGTTCTGCAACGAAAGTAGCCGATACCGCGTTTATTTCAGTTGGTGGTAAGGGCATTTACAAAATCACTGCGGTGAGCACAGCGCCTGCACATGCTGTAACAGGCACAACAACTGGCACCTACAAAGACCTGAAAGTCGACTGTGATACTGGCGTCATTGCAGTAGCTGGCTCTGACGGTTTGTACTTCTCTGTTGATGGTGCAGCCAAGTTCGTAAAAATTACGACGACCGTTGCTCCTGCCGCTGGTCAACCTCAGCCACCTCAGCAAGGCGGTGGCGATGCACCAACTGCGGTTGCTCTGCAGGCCGATGGCACCACTGGTGAAGTAACCATGACGGTTGCTTCGGGCAATGGAGACATTAAGTCTGTCGAAACTAGTTTCACCGCTTTAGGGGTAAGTGCTGCCGATACAAAAGCTGGAACTGCAGTAACACCTTCAGCTGCTATTACACCAGCGTCAGATTCGGTGAATGAATTGAATAGTTCAGTAAATGGAAAAAATACGGGTGCAGTTCTTGACTTGGAAATTCCTAATACGGCCGCCGACAAAGTAACAGCAGCAGGCGTTCGCACACTGAGTGTGCGCAAGTTTGCAACCGCATCGAAGTTGTCTGCTGGTACAGGTGGCGGTGCATTCAAGGCGTCGTTGCGCACCGCAACTACTTCCTCGGGAAGCGGTGCGGGTACTCCTGGAGTCGGCGGAACAACTCCCGGCGTTGTAGTACCAAAAGTAGTGTCGGTAAAGAAAGGCAAAACGGTTTCTGTAACGTCTGCCCTGAAGACTCTTGGCACCACTGTGGTTGCAAAATCAAAAATGGTTGTCACGCTGAGCACGGCATCGAAGAAGATCTGCTCTGTATCGAAAACAAATGTGGTGAAGGGCTTGAAGGCCGGCAAGTGTTCGTTGACGGTGAAAATTACGCCGCCGGCAACAAAGAAAGTGAAGAAGCCAAAAACTACAACAAAGAAAATCACAATCACTATTAAGTGAGCGAGAACGTCCTGTAGTACTTCTACTGGGCACTATTGCATAGCTAGTGCCGCGCGTGCTTCGCCCTCAGGGTTACGGTACGCGCGGCCAATGGCATCAATCACAATTCTGCGAAGTACGCCTTCGGGTATCTCTGCTTTGCCCACTAGCTCGGGCGTAATAGGTGTCATGCGTTGGTAGCCCACAGTGAAGGGGTCAACGCCGTAGGTAACAGGCACGGTGAAAGGGATAGCGCTGCGCCCAACGGGAACATCGCCGTACCACAATTCCATGTCGCCCCTGAAGCGCCCAGTTGCAGTGAACGTTGCACGTACATCTACTTCGCCCACAGGAAGTTCAACGCTTGCTGAAACGATGGTGGTGAGAGCGCCAAGAAAGTTATAGGCGTAATGCAAGCGACGACCTTTGATGTACAACGCATAACCACCTGCATGACCACCGTGGCATACCAAGATGCCGTCACAGTTACCTTCAGCTGGAACATTGAGCGCAGCAGTAATTTGGAACGAACGATTCTTGAGGTTTGGTGCAGTGGATTCTGGCAATGGTGAAATACCAGGTAGGTATACGTACCTATCGCGCAAGAAGCGGCGGTCGCCGTATCGCGCTGGTTGATTATTGAGCGGAAGAACTTGGTTTGCTTCTGCTTCACTCCACCACAACTCTTGGAGTTCTTTCAACTTGTCGGGGAACTGTGAAGCAACATCGTTGCATTCAGAAAAGTCGTTGGCGATGTTGTAAAGCTCCCAAATGTCGTCATCGAACGACGGGTTCACGTTGCCACTTTCGTAGTTCATCATGCCCGGTGGGTGAAAGACCACTGCCTTCCAACCATCGTGGTACAACGCACGCGAGCCAAGCATTTCGTAGTACTGCGTCATGTGCTTGCTCGGCTCCGCTGCACTTTCCAATGTATGAGCAAAGCTCACGCCGTTAAAGGGAGCTTGTGGAACACCATTAATTTGCTCGGGGGCTTCAATGCCAATGACATCAAGCAATGTAGGAAGCACATCAACAATGTGCAAATACTGATGGCGTGTTTCGCCAATATTTTTTAAACGACTTGGCCATTGCACAATCAGTGGGTCGCAAACACCACCTTCGTGTGTATCGCGTTTGAAGCGCTTGAGCGGCGTGTTGCCAGCCCATGCCCAACCCCATGGGTAGTGGTTGTTGGAATGCTCAGAACCAATGAGGTCAATGCGCTTTAAGTTCTCTGCCAAACTTTCAGGAACAAAGTTGTAGAAATACTTTTCATTGAAACTGCCACCGGGCCCACCTTCAGCAGATGCTCCGTTGTCACTCATAATGAGCACAAGCGTGTTGTCGTATTCATCAATAGATTTAATGAAGTCGAGCAGACGACCTACTTCAGAGTCGGTATGAGTAAGAAAACCAGCGAATGCTTCCATGAGGCGTGTGTACAAGCGCTTTTCATCGTCGCTCAGTGAACTCCATGCAGGTACCCATGTTGGGCGCTCCGAAAGAATGGTTCCTTCAGGTAACAAGCCCGATGCCATTTGGCGAGCGAAAACTTCTTCACGCCATGTGTCCCAACCTTGGTTGAACTTGTCACGATATGCATCAATGAATTTTTTCGGCGCCTGGTGTGGAGCATGGCATGCACCTGGTGCGTAGTAAACAAAGAAAGGTTTGGTGGGTGAAAAAGCACGAAGGTCTTTGATGTATCCAATTGCTTTATCGGTGAGGTCTTCGGTGAGGTGGTAACCCTCTTCAGGAGTTTTGGGTGGGTCAACAATATGGCTGTCGTGAAAAAGATCGGGGTGAAACTGGTCGGTCTCGCCACTTAAGAAACCGTAGTAACGCTCGAAGCCTTTGTTGAGAGGCCAATGTGTGCGCGGTCCACCCAAGTTATTTTCATGTGCAGGTGCAAGGTGCCATTTGCCTAAGCC
>CAIOHI010000338.1 GCA_903858075.1 uncultured Actinomycetes bacterium | reverse complement strand
GGTTGTCGCCATCTATTTGGTCGGTATCGGCCACGAGTGCAACTTGTTCAAGGAAGTCATCGACAGATTCAAACTCTTCTGCAAAACCAATGAGTTCTGCAAGGTTCTCTAAGCGGCCTGCCGACTCCACTGTGTCTTCATTTTCCAATTCCGTCATATAGCCCGAGCTCTTCAGCACTAAGCGCAATACTTCTGCCGGACCTTCACTTTGATGGTTGCCTGCTTCATCGAGTGATGCAAGAAATGCGGTAATTCCTTTTAATGCCGCGCCACCAACCGAGGCCGCAGCCGCATTGTGAAGCGCAAAAGAAAACCCTTGGTCATGATTGCGGGCATATGTGTCGAGTTTGTCGACGCTGGTGTCGCCGATTCCACGTTTTGGAACATTGAGCACGCGCTTCACATTGACTTCGTCGGCTTCGTTTATAGCTGCCCGCAAATAAGCAAGTGCATCTTTTACTTCACGGCGCTCATAGAAGCGAGTGCCGCCAATAATTTTGTAGGGAACACCAAACCGCATAAGTGACTCTTCAAGAATGCGACTCTGTGCGTTTGCACGATAGAACACTGCCATTTCGCCCCATTGACGCGCATCGGTTTCATGCGCATCACGAATTTGTTGTGCTATCCAGCGAGCTTCATCGTGTTCGTCATCGGCGTAGTAGCGCACGATGGGGTCACCTGTTCCGGAGTCACTCCACAGGTTCTTCGGCTTGCGCTCAATGTTGTTGGAAATAACAGCATTAGCTGCATTCAAAATATTTTGTGTGCTGCGATAGTTCTGCGCCAAGACCACCGTGGTGACATCGGGAAAAGCTTCCTCAAATTGCATGATGTTGCGAAAATCAGCTCCGCGAAAACGGTAGACCGATTGGTCGGTATCGCCCACAACACAAACATTGTGATGCTTTGCCCCCAGCATGAGAACAATTTCATTTTGGGAAATGTTGGTGTCTTGGTATTCGTCTATCAAAATATGTTCAAAGCGCTCTTGGTACATCGCGAGCACGTCGGGATGTTGCTTAAACAACTGCACGGTACGCATGAGCAAATCGTCGAAGTCCATTGCGCCTGCGCGTTCTAAACGCAACTGATATTCAATGTAAACATCGGCGTGCTTTGACTCGAGCATTCCGGTGGCGCGATCTTTTGCTTTACCTGGTGAGAGCAATTCGTTTTTCCACAAACTGATTCGTGCCTGAACACCACGTGCTGGAAATCGCTTTACATCGAGCCCAAGATCGCGAATGACATAACTGACGAGACGCTGAGCATCTGACTGGTCGTAAATAGAAAACGTTTTCGGAAACCCTAAGAGATCGGCATGGGCCCGAAGAATGCGCACACACGCTGCGTGAAACGTGCTCACCCACATTTGCCGTGCTACCGGACCAACCAACGCTTCAACGCGGTCGCGCATTTCACCAGCAGCTTTATTAGTGAAAGTAATAGCAAGAACACGCATAGGGTGCACGCCACCCTCAATGAGCCATGCAATGCGCTGAGTTAATACTCGCGTTTTTCCTGAACCCGCCCCCGCAACCACCAACAGCGGCCCACCTTGGTGTACCACCGCATCGTATTGATCGGGGTTAAGGGTATTGAGGTCCAGCACCCCTAGAGGGTACGGGCGTTAATGCGAACTGGCAATTCACGTGGGCCGCGAATTTGGCCAACGCTCCATTTCACTATTTCATCGGGTGCAAGCTCGAAATCGGGGAAGGCCGCAAGGAACTCTTCAACCGCAACGCGCAGTTCAAGTCGTGCCAAGTTTGACCCCAGACAACGATGGATGCCAAGCCCAAATGCGG
>CAIOHI010000337.1 GCA_903858075.1 uncultured Actinomycetes bacterium | reverse complement strand
TCTTCTAAGCCTGGCATCGGATCTCCAAGTAATTCGAGTGGTGAATATAAATTACAAACTAAACAAGTCGCCGGCGCCCTCTAACGCATTAACCAATGCGTCGACGTCGTCTAATGAATTGTAGAGGTAGAAGCTGGCCCGCGCCGTGGCGTTGGCACCAAGAAGGCGCATTAAGGGCTTGGCACAGTGGTGGCCAGCGCGAACGCAGATATTGGACTGGTCGAGTACCTGGCTGAGGTCGTGGGGGTGAACATCTTTGAATTTGAAGCTCAGTGCGGTCCCGCGCACTTCAGGGTCGGTTGGGCCATGGATGGTGATGTCCTTGCCGTAACGCTCGTTGAGAGCTGAAAGGGCATAAGTGATGGTTTCTTTTTCGTGTTGACGAATATTGTCCATGCCGATGGCAGTGAGATAGGAAATTGCGGCGCCAAGACCGATGACTTCGGTAATAGGGGGCGTTCCTGCTTCAAATTTGGCGGGGAGTTCAGCACAAGTAAAGCCGTCGAGGCGAACATCGCCAATCATGTTGCCACCACCTAAAAAGGGAGGCATGGCATTCAGAAGTGCCTCGCGCCCCCACAGCACACCAATGCCCGATGGGCCACACATTTTGTGTGAAGAAAAGGTGAGGAAGTCTGCATCCCATGCAATGACATCGGTGACGTTGTGCGGAACGTATTGACAACCGTCGACAATTGCAATAGCGCCAGCGGCATGAGCAGCGGCACAAAGTTGTTTCACGGGAGTGAGGGTGCCAAGAACGTTGCTCATTGCAGTGAAAGAAAAAGCCTTGGCGCCTTTCAGCAGCTCATCTAAGTTCGTGAGGTCAAGTTGGCCATCGGAAGTAAGTGGCACCCAACGCAACTGAATGCCGTGCGACTGAACAAGCATGTGCCATGGAACGATGTTGGCGTGATGCTCCATATGAGTGAGCACCACGACATCGCCTGCACGAAGGTTCGCGCCACCCCATGAATGCGCAACGAGGTTTAAGGCTTCAGTTGTGTTCTTAGTGAAAATAATTTCGTTGGTGTGCGGAGCATTAATGAAAGTGCGGCACATACTGCGGGCGTTCTCGAAGGCATCGGTCGACTCGGCAGCAAGTTGGTATGCGCTGCGATTAATTGGCGCATAGCTCGTTTCCATGAAATGTGACATGGAGTCAATGACTTGCTGAGGTTTTTGTGAAGTATTGGCAGAGTCGAGGTAGACCAATGGCTTGTCATTAATGATGCGCTGTAAAAGAGGAAAGTCTTTTTTGAGCAGTGCAGCGTCGAAACTCATAGGAAATGTCTACTTCTCTGAACGGTAGGCCTCGTAACCAGACCGTTCAAGTTCTTCTGCAAGTTCCATGCCGCCCGATGCCACAATGCGCCCATCAATCATGATGTGAACAAAGTCTGGCTGCAGTTCATCGAGAAGGCGTTGGTAGTGGGTGATGAGCAAGATGCCAAGTTTGTCGCGATCGGCTCGTACTTCACGAATACCTTTCGCAACAATGCGCAAAGCATCGATGTCGAGCCCAGAGTCAGTTTCGTCGAGAATGGCTATTTCTGGTTCAAGAATTGCCATCTGCATAATTTCATTACGCTTTTTTTCGCCGCCTGAGAAACCTTCATTGAGGTAACGGTCGACGAAAGAGGAGTCCATTCCTAAGCGCTTCATCCAGTCCATGATGGACAGACGGAGTTCAAGTACGGAGAGGTCGATGCCTTTACGAGCAGAAAGCGACTGGCGAAGAAATTGAATCACCGAAACGCCAGCTATTTCTTGTGGGTATTGGAAGGCAAGAAAGATTCCGGCTTTTGCGCGGACATCGGTTGCCCAATCGGTGATGTCTTCACCGTGGTAAAAGATATTGCCGCTGGTCACTTCGTATTCGGGTGAAGCCAACAAGGTGCTTGCCAAGGTGGACTTGCCACAACCGTTCGGGCCCATAATTGCGTGCACTTCACCTTCGTTGATGGTGAGGGAAAAATTGCGCAAAATGGAAGGGGCGTTGTTTTGGCTTTCGTCGCCGTCGAGGCCAATAAGGGGTCGCACGCACAGGGAATCAATTCGAAAAAGCTCGCTCACGAGATCAGTCTAGAAGGGCGGGTTCGGTTTATTACTACGTAGATAGTGGTAATTCGTGAGCCGCCTGCCACATGGCTCGGTAATGGGGAAATTCGCTCGTCTCGGTGACGTATTGGGCTTTGCGCAGCTCTTCGTGAAAACGCGGAAGGTTCCGAAAAGGGACCCCGGCATCAACGTGGTGGGCAAGGTGAAAGCCGATGTTGTACGGGACCAGAAAAAATCGGGCGAGTGCGCCTTGATGCACACTGTGTGTGGTGCGGCGCCGGTCGGCATCGGCTGTCATTCCTCCATGCTCAGCAATGGAGCGCAGTCGGTTGATAACACGCCACACCGTGAGATACGGAAGCAGCCACATGAGTGGATACAACAGTGGAAGACCCAACGCAATACACGTGGCAAAGAGAACGACCTGCACAGCAAGAATTTTTAACTGCGTGCGTTGAATTCGAGCCTCTGGCGAACGCAGCCCGCGCAACTGTTGCCGCAAAAGTTTGACGCCGGTACGCCCCAGCGCATCGCGCGTGAGTTTGCGACGAAAACTGGCAGTGGAGATGGGATAGTTGGCGTATAAGGCAAGGTCGGGTTCCTCGGGCCCAAACTCTGTTCGATGATGTGCCATATGCACTCTGCGATACGCCGCGGTACTAGTGAAGCCAACAAAGCCCAAGAACCATGTACCTACAAAGTCATTCATTGCTGTACGAGAAAACAACAAACGATGTGCCGACTCATGCATGAGCGAAGCAAATTGCGCATGTGCACGCCCCATGAGTAGAAAGGCAATAACCCAGGTGACTGGAGAATGAAAGTGCACGGCTAACGCCAAAATAGTGATTGTTTGTGCGTAAACAGAAAGAACGCTGAGCGCATTGCGAACGTTGGGAATAGTTCTGAGCGACTGACGAAACGATGCGGTTGGCTTTCCATCGGGTTGAATGAATTCTGTTTCGCGGTGAGGGGGCAAAGCATCAAGCGATGGTGCGAGTCCGCCTGTGCGGTAAAAGGAAGCAGCTTCGTTGCTCACAATCTCAGTATTGCATCTCATTTAAAGAACTTTGGTGGGCAGTAGACTTTTCATGTGACCAAGCGAGACAAACCCCATGTGCTCGTAGTGAACCAGCATGGCGATAATCGCGGAGATGAAGCTGCTCTTTTGGCAATGTGTGCCGGTATCGAGGCCGAGCTTGGACCCACCCAGTTCACCGTCATTCATCAGTTCAATAACGCAGCGGCAGGGCCCATGTTGCGCCCCGATGCACAGTGGATCACGCTCAAACTCCCTAAGTTTGAAGCTCTTCGCATTCTTGTCTATATCTGCCTGCGCATTTTCGGACTCCGGCCACATTTCCTTCTCGGTTCTCTTGGCAAGAAAACTATTACTGCCTACGAAACCGCAGATGTTGTGGTGTCTGCGCCTGGAGGACCATATTTTGGCGACCTATACATAGGTCACGAAGCTGTGCACTGGCTATATGTATGGATTGCAAAATTACATCGGGTTCCTTCGATGTTGTACGCCACGTCTGCCGGCCCTTTTCAGAAGAAATGGGCAAACCCTTTTCGTCGTTACACGTATCTTTGTTTTTCGCGTTTATTTGTGCGTGAAGAAATTTCCGCCGAGCATATTCGAGGCCTGTTCGCTGGTCGTCGCCAAAATGTCAATATTGAAGTGTCGGTTGATTCGGCATTACAGGTCAGCGTTGCTCCAATAGATCGTCTGCCTGAGGAAGATCAACTCATTGTTGTTTCCGCAATCCATTGGCCGTATCCAAATGATCCATCTCCACAATTGCGTCAAAAAGAGTACGACACATCGGTTGTTGAAGCAATCAAGATATTTGCCGATGGTCGGCCCACGCAGGTGGTATTTATGCCGCAGTTATATGGGTCAATTCACCGCGATACGCCATATCTAGAGGGTCTTGTGCGGCAAGTACCGACCAATATTCGGTGTGAGGTATTGAGCGATACCAAGACGAGCAATGAGCAACGTGCTGTGTTCGCCGCCGCCGATTGGGTGATAGCAGGGCGTTACCATCCTGCGGTCTTTGCAGTGTCTGCAGCAGTACCTTTGCTGTGTATTGCTTATGAGCATAAGGCCACTGGGGTTTTGCAAGCAGCGGGAGTTCCCGATGCTGTTTTGTCTATTGAAGAAGTAAGCGTAGAAGTGGTTCGGGCGAAGGCTCAAGAGTTGCTTGCCGGGAAAGCCGACTTGTCTGCTCGTCTGCAATTGGCGCAAGTTGCCTTACGTGAAGTTTCTTTGCGCACATCAGTTGCGGTAGCAGAAGTAGTTCGTAGGAGTGCAACAAAATAATGTCAAGAGATCAAGCAATGTCGGTGTTGATGTGCGGAACATTTGACCCTCACTTTGGCCGAAACCGTCAACTTCTGCGACTCATGAAATCGCGCAATATTGCAGTGAATGTAAAGAACTATTCTTTATGGTCATCGAACAAAGTTGCCGATGTTCGTCAGGGGAAAATACAACGAGCACTGCGTGCCGTCGCCGTATATGGGCAGATGATTGTTGCTCTTCTTGGTCAAACGCTGAACCCGCGGCGCAGGCCATCGGTAGTGCTCGTTCCGCACCCATGCCAATTTGATGCTGTTGTAGTAGGTGCAATTTGTCGCATTGTGCGAGTGCCTATGGTTATTGACTACTTTGTCTCGCTACACGAGACCGTTGTGGACGATAGAAACATTGTTTCTTCAACATCGCTTACCGCAAAAGTATTACGCAGTGTCGACGCGTTGTCGGTGAAGTTAGCAACGCTCATTCTCGCCGACACCCCGGAAGATGTTGAAGCATTTGCGAAAGAAACATCTACTGCGCCAAGCAAATGGAGAACAGTGTGGGTTGGCGCAGATGGCGATATTTATCAGCCAACGCCCGCTGCCTCTTCGCCAGAAAAAGTTGTTTTGTTCTATGGAACATATATTCCGCTACAGGGAATTGATTTCATTGTGCGTGCATCACTTTTGCTTCCAACGGAATATCGCATTCGACTCATTGGTGAAGGTCAAGAGCGCCCACGTATTGAAAAAATCATCCGCGAACTCAATGC
>CAIOHI010000336.1 GCA_903858075.1 uncultured Actinomycetes bacterium | reverse complement strand
ATTCCTGCAGAGCCTAAAGTGACTGCGTAACCAGAGGCCCCAATGTTGACCCGATTATCTAGCAATAGAGCGATTGCGGAATAGCTCACCCCTAAGAGATACCGATGAGCGCTGGTAGAAGCAATAGCGAAACGGGTCTTCGCCATACGCAGCTGCTGGAATGCTGCCTTCCAAGTAACTTTGTCCACTTCGCTACCGCCACCCAGCCAGGTGCGAACGGAATCAAAAACATATGCGGCCACGAAATGCAAAATGGCTCCAGCAAAAAATGCGGCAAAACCAACATATCGATACAGCAATGTGCCGCTGACAGCACCAATGCTTCCTGCCATCATGCTGGCCATCAACATCACCGAGTCTGCGGCAACTAGCTCATGTTGGCGCACCAAGTGACGAACTGAAGCAGCCCGAGCTGTGTACAAAATTCGAGTCACGCACATTGATAAGCCGAATAAAATGTAAAGCATTACTGATGACTGCATGTACGCAGCAAAAAATGCGGCGAGCATAAGTAACGAGCGAACTCCTTGTCCTGTCACCAAAATTTGACGTCGCTCAAATTTGTCTGCCACGAAACCTGCTAGCGGGCCAGCAAGCACCAGCGGAAATGCTGACGCAATAACAGCTTGAATTAACAAGCGCGGTGTAGGTCCATCTTCAGACGCGAACAGCAGTACTTGTGCAAACACCAATGAAGCGAGGGCATCGGCAATTTGTGAAGTCACCTGCCCGGTAACTGCGAGACGAAAGTCGGGGTACTGGAAAAGTGTTCGACGCGAAATATGTAACTGAGCACGGCGACGAAAAAGTCGGATTGGCTTGCGGGGTGCAGTACTGATGGTGCTCACACACTCATCGTGACTGATTGATTATTGAACAATGAGCGGTTATGGGAAACCTTTGGCGTACAGAATATGACGAGCAGGTAAATGATGTTTCCCGCTACCGTGTACTCATGTCGACTACGCCAGCAACCCCAGCTTTACGGAAATCTATATATGCATTCGTTGCCGATGCAGCGTTCATTTTTCTCTTTATTTTCATTGGAACTCGCAACCACGACACCGATACCGACACCGCTGGGGTCTTCTCAACCGCTGCACCATTTCTCATTGCCCTGTTAGTGGGTTGGTGTGCATTGCAAGTTTGGAAAGCACCACACAAAGTTGCAAATGGTGTCGGGCTTTGGCTCATCACCATCACCGTTGGAATGCTGCTGCGGCACTTTGCTTTCGACCGCGGCACAGCAGGTGCATTCGTTGTGGTAGCCACCATTTTCAATGCTTTCACTTTGGTGGGTTGGCGCTTCATTGCCGAGCAGCTAAGTGAACGCAAAGCATCACGAGGTTGACCTCAAGTTAATTGCGGTTGCACTCCGTAAATATTCCGAATAAGACGATCTTTTATTCACCTCAGCAAGAGCGTCTTGTCACACGAGTTGCCTTTCTCTGACTTAGTATCCATAAAGCCATGAGAATAAATGTTGAAATAGTTGGGAGAAAAATATGAATCTCACCACAGAACAACTAGAACATTTCAATTATCGGGGCTGGCTTCTCGTTGACACACTTTCAGCAGCCAAAACTTCCGAAGTTCAAAGTTGGGTAACCGATATTGCCTCGTGGTCTGACAACGACGGTGAATGGTTGCACTACAGGGAACTTACTGAATACGGTCCAAAGCTCTGCAGAACCGAAAATTTCACACCATTTCACGCGGGTATGCATGATTTCCTGCGCAGTGGAGAAATGGTAGCGACCGCATCTGCGTTGCTCAACAGCGAAGCAGTGCTCTATAAAGAAAAGATCAACTACAAGCTTGCAGGTGGTGCCGGATACTCCCCACATCAAGACGCACCCGCTTACCGCTTTATTGAAACTCACATTTCGTGCATGGTTGCAGTTGATGACGCCACAGAAGAAAATGGCTGCCTCGAAGTGGTCTCTGGTTTACATCATGAAGTTTTACCAATGGACAATAAGGGGTGTATCGACCCAACACTTGTTGCCACATTCCATTGGATGACCGTTCCTTTAAGGGCTGGGCAAACACTGTGGTTTCACTCGCGCACCCCACACCGCAGCGGGCCAAACAACTCACAAAATGATCGTCGTGCTCTGTACCCAACCTATAACGCCCTCAGCGAAGGTGACCTACGTAGTCGCTACTACGAGCAAAAGCTCAAAGAGTTTGCTGAAGCTAAAGAGAATAACGAGTCTGTGCGCGTATCACTTATTGGAGATTTTGAAGGGAAACCCGTTCAATGAACGAAACCATTCGCCATATTCACGATATTTATCACCAATTTGGCAACAATAAATACGATGAATTAATCAGTCAAAATGAACATGCAACGCAGTGTGCGGCATTGGCAAAAGCTTCAGGAGCAAGCCCCGAACTCACTATTGCGGCCCTGCTGCACGATATTGGTCACCTTTTGGTCTTGGCCCAGGGCAACGGCGTAGCCGACTTGAGTGTTGATGACGAACACGAAGCACTTGGTGCCCGGCATCTTGCGACTCACTTCCCCAGTGGAGTCACCGCACCAATTGCACTACACGTTGCCGCAAAACGTTTCCTGTGCACTGCAGACGACTCCTATTTCGGCCAACTCTCTATTGGCTCAGTACGCAGTCTGGAAAAGCAAGGGGGCGTAATGACTCATCAAGAAGTAATGCGTTTCGAGCGATCGCCACACTTTTCTAGCGCAGTAGAACTACGACGCTGGGACGAAGCGGCTAAAGATGAGCACATCGTCGTGGACCCGTTCGACTCATATCTTGAAATGATGGAGAGCATCATTACTTCAAAGTAAAGGCTGTGTAGTCGGGGAACTTCTCCACCCATTCAATACCAGCGTCACCCAAAGCAAATCCGATGGTGGCAAACGCATCTGCCCACATGAGGTGCGGACCAATAACCGTCATTGAAGAAAATTGTGTCGATGCGGGTTGAGTATCTTTACCCCAAATATGCTGGCCACGCTCTGCAGTGCCAGAAGTGGCAACGGCCCAATTTACCGGAATATCAACATAACTATGAATACGTTTTGCATCATGCGGGTCAACTATTCCTACACGCCATTTCTCGCCCGTGGCTTGCACACCATGGGTTTGAATATCGCCACCAATTCGTAAATAAAAATTCTGCAGACCAGCCTCGGCCAACAAACTTGCCGCTCGTTCCGCCGCCCAACCTTTTACAAAACCCGCAGGGTCAATTGAACCATCAGATCGCCGCACATTGAATACGCCGTCACTTAAGTGCTCAAGCCACGTACACGCATCGAGCACCTCCACCACATCTGGCGAAGCATCAAGCATGTGCAGTTCACCAGCATTAATGCGTGAAATTTCGCTCGTCGGCAAAAATGTGGAAAACCGATCTTCAATATCGCGAAGAAATACGCCGACCGATTCCCACGCATTATCTGCGGTTTCTTGAGGAACTACATCGGCTATATGCACGCTGACAGCGGTGCCCATAGCTTTCGCCGCGAATTTGAAACGTACTTCAGCACTCATTAAGCGGGGTGAGCATCAAGAATTGCTTGCAGCCCGGCGGTGTATGCACGCCATGAATCGGTTGCACCAGAGACAACTGCAATTTGCGCACTTCCTGCCTCAATAGCTTCTTGGTTATACACTGGAAGCGCAGACTGGTTAATGCTCGCAGACTTATCTTTGTCATTTGGATAATTCAAAACGGTGACATCGCACAGAATATTTTTCTTTGTGAATTTTGCCTGCAGCTGTAGTCCGCCCCACTTGAACACAGCAGTTGGGCCAGTGACAACATCACCATCACAAACGCCCGACCCTTCCACTGGTGAAACTGGGCTCGGCGCAAGTGTTGTAGAGACCTCTGCAGATGCAACGACTGATGTTGCTGGGTTTGGCGCCAGCGTGGAAGTTGCTTCCGAGGTTGATGGCACAACTGTGCCGATCGCTCCCTCTAAAGCGACTACACCGCCACCTGGGTTATCGAGTTGAGAAATAAAGCCGACTCCAGCAACGGTGAGAGCCACAGCAGGAAAGATCTGACGACCCAATGTTGGTTTTTTAGACACGACTACCACCAAGCCCTTTCGGCATGAATATTTTCTGGAGGTACGCCTGCCGCGCGTGCGCCTCGTTGTACAGCTTTCACCATTGATTCTGGCCCAGCAACAATGACCACACGTTGCGCAAGATCGGGAACAGCTTTTAAAAGAACATCTGAACTGAAGGGGTCAGCGACTTTGAGAGTTGCTCGATGCCCAACAAGGGTATGAACGCTGCCACTGCGTGCAGCTGCCAGTGCTTCTAGTTCCTTCACGTGTGACATTTCCTGTTCAGAGGAAACGCGATACAAAATAATTGGTTCGTGTTCGGGTTTCAGCTGTTCAAGAAATGACATGACTGGGCCAATTCCAATTCCGCCCCCAACTAAAAGCACCTTTTCTGAATTCACTACATCAGGAGTGCACACTCCGTAGGGGCCTTCAACAATGACGCGGGTTCCCAGTGCAATATTCGTAAAGGAATTACTCGACTCACCACGCGACTTCACCGTGAAGCGCAGCCCGGCCGTAGTGGGTTGTGCAGATAGCGAAAAAGGGTTCGACTGCCACCATCGCCCCTTTACCAATTGCCGCACTAAATAAAACTGTCCACCTTGTGCTTTGGCTTTTCGTAAGTGCGTACCCGACAGCACAACACTGGTAATGCCTTCCGCTTCGTGCGTTACTGCCGACACACGCAATGGTCGCGCAAGTGCAACAAAAAAGCGACCCCACCTACTCCAAATAACCCAAGCTATTAACGCAACATGAATTGCCACCCAAAAACCACGCGCAAGCGAATCGTCGGCGAAGTCGGTTCCTAAAACAATTTGATGCGAGAACGACGCTGCCAAACCGAAGTAAGCGGTGAAATGCACGAAGTACCACATCTCGTACGACAATTTGTTGCGAAACCACTTCAATGAACTAATGGTGACAAGCAAAATAATGACTGAACCAACTGAGGTGAGTGCCATATACGGTTCTTCACCAGTGAGCGATTGAATTGCGTTCACCGTTCCATTGGGAATGGCCCACGCAGCAACGCTGAATGCAATGTGCAAGGCAAGAAAAATTGCCATTGCCTCACCTAGTAGTCGATGCCAGTTAAACATGCGGTCGAGGCCGTATCGCCGTTCCATCAGTGGTGTGCGGGTAATGAGAATGAGCCCAAGGAGCCCGGCTTCACTGCATAGCAACCCTGTCAATTGAGCAAGTGACATATAGGTCTTTGCTGCAGAGTCGCCCAACGCTGCAACACCTCCGTGACGCGACCAAAGACCCACCACCACGAGCGTGAGAGCACCTATAAGGGCGCCCACATCTGTGTCGAGTACCCGACTTTCCCGGGGGGCGGGAAGCGGATGAACTTGCGACACAGAACTCGTAGGGGTGGGTCTGGTCATGAAGGTAAAACTTAAGCGTTATTCGATGGTGTTACCGTGACCGAACCCTGCATTGCAGGAGCGCCGGGCATTGCATCGCCATCGGAATCTGGGCCGTGACCCATGCTCCGACCCATTCCTGGGCCACCGTGTCCACGTGGGCCACGACCTTCTTGTCCGCGACCTTCTGGGCCACCAGCAGGGCGAACATTGTTCACCATGTCAGCAACACGAGTTGTGAACTCAGCAAGTTTCGCATCGGCTTCTGCTTGAGTGTGCTCACCCGAAGCAACCTCTTCATCGAGATGAGCTTTGAACTCAGCAACAAGCGCATCGGTCACTTTCGCAATGTCGACACCTTTAGCTTTTGCAACATCTGCAATTGACTTCGTAGCCAACTCGGTCTTCAACTCTTCAGCAGTCACACCAAGAACCTTGGCAGCGGCTTCAAGTTTTGGACCACCCTTGCCTGGGCCACCATGGCCACGACCTTCAGGGCCACCGGCAGGGCGAACATTGTTCACCATCTCGGTAATGCGAGTCTTGAATTCAGCAAGTTTCGCATCGGCTTCAACTTGAGTGTGCTCACCAGAAGCAACCTCTTCGTCAAGATGAGCTTTGAACTCAGCAGTAAGTGCATCGGTCACTTTCGCAATATCGACACCCTTTGCTTTTGCAACATCAGCCAAAGACTTCGTTGCAAGTTCAGTCTTCAACTCTTCAGCAGTGATGCCAAGAACCTTGGCAGCAGCTTCAAGTTTCGGGCCACCATGTCCACGGCCTTCAGGGCCACGAGCTGGGCGAACATTATTCACCATGTCGGTTACACGTGTCTTGAACTCAGCAAGTTTCGCATCAGCTTCTGCTTGCGTGTGCTCACCAGAAGCAACCTCTTCGTCAAGATGAGCTTTGAACTCAGCAGTAAGCGCATCGGTCACTTTCGTGATGTCGACACCTTTAGCTTTTGCAACATCAGCCAACGACTTGGTAGCCAGTTCGGTCTTCAACTCTTCAGCAGTAACACCAAGAACCTTGGCAACTGCTTCAAGCTTCGGACCTTTTTCTTTTACACCAGTGCTTGACGCACCAACCGAAGGAACCTGGATGGTGTCAGACAGAGTTACTACTGCCGACTTGGCCAAGGCAGCTGAACTGCCTTGAACGTTTAATGGGGAGTTGTTTGCTTGTGCACCGGCAAAGCCGGGAACTCCGAGAGCAAGGCCGGCAACCAAGCCACCGGCGATTCCTGCGGCCACACTTGCAGCAACAATGCTTTTCTTCAAGTTTGTCTTTTTCATTGGATTCTCCTGTGTTGGGGGGCGGGATGCCCTTTGACAAAAGACACTTTCGTCGTTGTTGTTATAGATTCTGTAAGAAGAGAGTAAGAGGTTCTTAAGAAGCCGTCTCATGTTTGTCTAAGTAGCCAAACCCTTACAGAATATGGGCCAAACGGCGGCGATTACGAGTGAAAAGTGGCCGCCACTGCCCTGCCCGCTATGCGGCCAAAGGTTGCACCGTTCGACAACGAGTTGCCACTGCCCACATAGCGGTCGCCAATTATGCCGCCAGTGCATTCACCGGCCCCATACAAACCGGGAATCACTTCACCAATGTCATTGAGCACACGAGCCTGGCTATCGATACGCATACCTACTGCAGTGAAACACAATGTTGCTGGGCGTACTTCAGCACCATAAAAAAGTGGGTACTCAAGTGGACGCAAAAACTTTTCTTCTTTGTTGTAATCGTCTACACCTGCATGCGCGCCTGCGTT
>CAIOHI010000335.1 GCA_903858075.1 uncultured Actinomycetes bacterium | reverse complement strand
TGCCCAGCATCGTTGCCGACCAGTGGCTTTGCTCATGTTTCTTCTGGCATTACTGCAGAAGCATTTTTAAAGCGCACGGCAATTGCTCGTTCCAACGAAGCCGCCTTACGCCGCATGGCACCTTCCATTGTTACGTTGGCCGAGCACGAAGGTTTTCCCGCGCATGCCAATGCCATTACCAATCGATTCACTACTGGAGATCATTCATGAGTTCATTAAAAGAAACATTGAAAGAAGACCTCACCGCTGCCATGAAGGCACGCGATGAAGCAACGGTATCTACCTTGCGAATGATCATTGCTGCAGTAATGAACGCTGAAGTTGCTGGCAATGAAGCTGTCGTATTATCCGACGAGCAAGTAATGGCAGTGCTTCTCGCAGAAGGAAAAAAGCGCACTGAAGCTGCACAAATTTATGCCGACAACGATCGCGCCGAAGCTGCTGCAAAAGAGCGCTCTGAGTACGCCATCATCGAGCGTTATCTTCCTGCTGCTATGAGCGACGACGAACTGAACGCCATTGTGCAAGAAGAAGCAGCGAAAGCTGCGGCTGCCGGCGCAACCGGCGGCAAAGCAATGGGTGTTGTGGTGAAAGCAGTTCGTGATCGCGTTGGTACAGGTGCCGACGGCTCACGTGTTTCAGCTGCTGTAAAAATTGCCCTCGGCTAAATTTCTACACGCTCTCTTGTAACTGCACGTCGAGTTCACCGTTGTTCGCAGTAACCAAAACTGTGGAATCTTCAACTGCTTTACCTTCAAGTATAAATATCGCTGCCTTGTCGGCTATTTCACGTTGAATGAGTCGCTTCAAAGGGCGCGCACCGTAACTAGGGTCGTAACCCTTTTCGGCAAGCAGCAAGCGTGCCTCGGGAGTGACGGCCAGAGCAATACGGCGGTCGGCCATGCGTGTAATGAGGTGTTGCAACTGAATGTCGACAATGGCGCCAAGGTCGTCTTGCGTGAGTGAGCGGAAGCGCACAATGTCGTCAACACGGTTAATGAACTCGGGTCGGAAAAATTCCAATGGGTCACCTGACAAATTGCTTGTCATAACGAGCACCACATTGGTGAAGTCCACAGTGCGACCTTGGCCATCGGTCAGGCGGCCATCATCGAGCACTTGCAACAAAATGTTGAACACCTCTGGGTGAGCTTTTTCAATTTCATCAAGCAGCACCACGCTGTAGGGGCGGCGGCGTACTGCTTCGGTGAGTTGCCCACCTTCTTCGTAACCCACATACCCCGGAGGCGCACCTACTAAACGACTCACCGAGAACTTCTCCATGTATTCGGCCATGTCGATACGCACCATGGCACGCTCGTCGTCGAAAAGAAATTCTGCGAGCGCACGAGCGAGTTCGGTTTTACCCACACCAGTTGGACCCAAGAACATGAACGAACCAATGGGTCGGTTCGGGTCAGACAAACCAGCACGACTACGCCGTACCGCATTGGCAACCGCGGTGACCGCAGCATCTTGACCAATAACCCGGTTGTGCAGCAGGCCTTCCAGCAGAACCAACTTGCTCATTTCACCCTCAAGCAAGCGGCTCACAGGAACACCTGTCCACTTACCTACTACTTCAGCAATATCTTCGGCGTCTACTTCTTCTTTCAACATGCGGTTACCGAGTTGCAAGGTATTGAGATGCTCTGTTGCGCCAGTAATACGGCGCTCAAGTTCGGGAATACGTCCGTAACTAATTTCAGCAGCTTTAGCGAGGTCGGTTTCGCGTTCAACAATAGAACGCAACGCTTCAAGTTCTTCTTTCAAAATACGAATGGCAGCGATGGCTTCTTTCTCTGCATCCCAATGCACTTTCATTTCATCGGTCTGCTCTTGCAAGCGGTCGAGTTCTTCGTTAATTGATTCAAGGCGCTCACGCGAGGCCGTGTCGGTTTCCTTGTCGAGTGCAACGCGCTCAATTTCTAATTGCAATATACGGCGGTCAACCACATCAATTTCTGTGGGAAGCGAATCAATTTCAATACGCAACTTGCTTGCGGCTTCGTCAACAAGGTCAATTGCTTTATCGGGTAAGAAGCGATTGGTGAGATACCGATTCGACAACACGGCAGCACTCACTAGTGCGCTGTCTTGAATACGCACACCGTGGTGAACTTCATAGCGTTCCTTGAGTCCGCGCAAAATGGCAATGGTGTCTTCCACACTTGGCTCACCCACATACACCTGCTGGAACCGGCGTTCGAGAGCCGCATCTTTTTCTACGTGCTTGCGAAATTCATCGAGTGTGGTGGCACCAATCATGCGCAGCTCGCCGCGCGCCAACATGGGCTTAATCATGTTGCCGGCATCCATTGCGCCTTCTGCGCCGCCAGCACCTACCAACGTATGCATTTCATCGACGAAGGTAATGACATCACCTTGGGCGTCGGTAATTTCTTTCAACACGGCCTTCAACCGCTCTTCAAACTCACCGCGGTATTTCGCACCAGCAACCATTGAGGCAATGTCAAGTGAAATGAGGCGCTTGTGTTTCAAACCTTCTGGCACATCGCCATCGGCAATACGGCGCGCTAGACCTTCAACAATTGCGGTTTTACCCACACCAGGTTCGCCAATGAGCACAGGGTTATTTTTGGTGCGCCGAGAAAGCACTTGAATGACACGGCGAATTTCTTCGTCGCGGCCAATGACCGGATCAATTTTTCCTTCACGTGCACGAGCAGTGAGGTCGAGACCATATTTTTCTAATGCCTGAAACTGTTCTTCTGGGTTTTGCGACGTCACACGATGCGAACCACGTACTTCGCGCAGGGCAATCAACATTTCTTCGCTGCCAATGCCCACACGCTGATTCATGGCAAGGAGTAAATGCTCAACCGATACGTAGTCGTCATGAAGATCGGTACGCACTTTGTCGGCGTTTTCAAAAACATTGCTGAGCTCACGGTTCATGCGTGGCTCTTCACTGCCATAAGCATGCGGCAATTTGCTCACGGCCTCATCGGCCTTATTACGCAGCATCAAAGGAGCAACACCGAGCTTTTGCAAAATGCCAGGAACAATTGTTCCGTCTTGACGCAACAAGGCCGACATCAAATGATCAGGTGTAATTGCTGGGTTACTGCGTCCGCGCGCATCATCGAGTGTTGCTGCAACGGCCTCTTGGGTTTTGGCAGTCCACTTCTTCGGGTCAATTGCCACTGTTAGTACCTGTCCTTGTTGAAAATGCTCGGACGTTCACGAAACACGGCAACTGCTTGGCGCAGTGGCACAAGTTCGCCGCGCAATACTTCAGTTGAAGTTCTGCCAGTAAGTTGTTCTTGAAGTTGCATAACTAGTGCACGCAATTGTGCAACTTCATCTTCAAGTTGCATTACATGGCGAATGCCTTCAAGGTTCATGCCTTCAGCAGCAAGTTCAGCAACGCGCTTTAAGCGGGCAATGTCAGCCTCGCTGTATCGTCTGTTTCCGCCAGAGGTACGACCAGGCGTAACGAGCCCACGGCGTTCATAAATGCGCAACGTTTGTGGGTGTACACCAGCAAGTTCTGCAGCAACAGAAATGACATAGACCGTTTCCACTGGAACACCATCTGCACGCCGCGTTGTCATGGTTATTTCACCTTGTCGCTGGTGTTGTGTAATTCAGCGAGTTGCTCAATAATTTCGCGCTCTTCTTTGCTCACCTTTGTAGGTATGTGAACATCGATGGTCACAATGAGGTCGCCCGTTTTTGCAGTTGTTTCAATACCGCGGCCCTTCACTCTGTGCTTGCTGCCCGACTGCGTACCGCTTTTGATTTTGAGCAATACAGAAGAACCATCGAGCGTGGGCACAGACACTTCGCTGCCGAGTACTGCTTGGTGATATTCAACGGGAACATGCACCGACAAGTTCACCCCGTCACGAGAGAAAGTTGCGTGCGGCATCACTTTGCATTCCACGAGCAAGTCGCCAGCAGGGCCGCCATTGTGCCCAGGTGCACCACGGCCCTTCAAACGAATGCGTTGACCGTTGTCGACTCCTGCTGGAATGCGTACCTTTACTTCGCGGGCACGATGTTCACGGCCCGACCCACGACATGAACCACATGGGTATTCAATGGTGGTCCCTTTTCCTTGACACCGCGGGCACGGTGAAGAAAAAGAAAACACTCCTTGGTTGGAATCAACAGCACCACGACCGCCACACTGCGAACATGGTTGAGGCGTAGTACCCGTGCGTGCACCAGAACCTTGGCACCCTGAGCAGACTGCATCTGAGGTGAGGTGCAGTGTGGTGGTAATGCCATGGGCTGCATCAATAAAGTCGAGCGTTAATGAAGCTTCAACATCGCTTCCACGTTGTGGTCCGCCGCGTTGGCCTCGCCCACCGCGACCTTGACCACCACGACCAAACATTTGTCCGAGCAGGTCGCCCATGTCGCCGCCATTGTCGAAACGGAATCCGCCTTGCCCACCTGGCCCACCGCCACCAAAACCCATGGGGCCAGAAGCACGAACCTCGTCGTATTCTTTGCGTTTCTTTTCGTCACCCAACACGTCGTACGCAGTTGATACTTCTTTAAAGCGATCTTCAGCTTTCGGGTTGTCGGGGTTGGCGTCGGGGTGCAGTTCGCGCGCAAGTTTGCGGTATGCCTTGGTGACTTCTTTCGGTGTTGAACTTTGCGACACCCCAAGAACGGCGTAGTAGTCCTTTTCAAACCACTCACGTTGCGCGGTCATTATTTATCCCCGCACCTTCACCATGGCAGCGCGCAACACACGACCCTTCCATTGGTAGCCACTGCGTAACACTTCAACTACTACCGGCCCATCGCTTGCGCCATCTTCAGATGGTTCGTGCATGACTGCTTCAGCAGTTGCTGGGTCAAAGGGCTGACCTTCCAGGTTCAGTACTTCAAGGCCTTGCTTTTGCAGTACGCCAAGTAATGACGACCACACGGGTTCTACACCTGTCGCACCATGAGCAAAGGCGGCTTCACACGCGTCGAGTACTGGCAACAAACCTTCAACAAGTTTTCCTGTTGACCTATCAATTTCATCGGCCTGTTGTGCAACAACACGCTTGCGATAATTTTCAAAGTCGGCCTGCAAACGCAGAGCAATATCTTTAAACGAATCGCGCTCTGCTACCAGAGCATCAATATCGTGTTCAATAATTTCAGCGATGTCAGCATCGGTGATGCTGACATCGCTTTCTGGTAAGTATTCTTCGTTCTCGTTGGTCATGTTGCGAATTACTTCTCGTCAACAATTTCTGCATCAACGATGTCGTCATCATTTGGTGCACCACTTTGGCCACTTGCTGAAGTTCCTTCAGCGTTGGTGTCGCGGGCAGCTGCTTCGTACAACTTCTGACTAAAGGCCTGGCTGGCAGTCATCAGTTTTTCGGTAGCGGCTTTAATGGCGTCGTTGTCGGTGCCAGCAAGGCTGGCCTTCAACTCGACAAGCGGTTCTTCCACAGCAGACTTTTCTTCGGCAGAAACCTTTTCGCCTTGCTCGCGCAAAACTTTTTC
>CAIOHI010000334.1 GCA_903858075.1 uncultured Actinomycetes bacterium | reverse complement strand
TGCTCGCGCAAAACTTTTTCGGTTTGGTACACCAAAGAATCGGCGTTGTTACGCACTTCTGCTTCTGCACGGCGCTGACGGTCTTCATCGGCGTGTACTTCGGCGTCTTTCACCATTTGGTTAATGGTGTCTTTGTCGTGTGCAGATTGGCCAGTAATGGTCATCGACTGCTCTTTTGAAGTAGCACGATCTTTTGCCGACACATGAACAATACCGTTGGCATCGATGTCGAAGGTCACTTCAATTTGTGGCACACCACGTGGTGCTGGTGGCAAGTCAACAAGTTGGAACTTGCCCAGTGTCTTGTTGTACTGCGCCATTTCGCGCTCACCTTGCAACACGTGAATTTCCACCGATGGCTGCATGTCTTCTGCAGTGGTGAACACTTCAGTACGACGTGTAGGAATGGTCGTGTTGCGCTCGATGAGCTTCGTCATAACGCCACCCTTGGTTTCAATACCCAGCGACAATGGTGTGACGTCAAGGAGCAACACATCTTTCACATCGCCCTTCAATACGCCGGCCTGTACTGCTGCACCAATGGCAACTACTTCATCGGGGTTCACCGATCTGTTTGGCTCTTTGCCGGTGAGTGACTGCACAAGGTCTTGCACTGCTGGCATACGAGTTGAACCGCCAACCAAGATGACGTGGTTGATTTGTCCCTTTGACAAACCTGCATCTTTAATTGCTTGCTCAAATGGAATACGGCAACGCTCAATGAGGTCTGACGTCATTTCCTGGAACTTTGAACGCGACAACATTTCGTCGAGGTGAAGCGGGCCTTCTGCAGTTGCGGTAATGAACGGCAAGTTGATTTGTGTTTGCTGAACTTGTGACAATTCAATTTTTGCTTTTTCAGCAGCTTCTTGTAGACGTTGTTTGGCCATGCGATCTTGCGCAAGGTCTACGCCGTGCGCGCTCTTGAACTGCGACACAAGCCAATCGATAATGCGTTGGTCCCAGTCGTCGCCACCCAAAACGGTGTCGCCATGTGTGCTCTTCACTTCGAACACACCGTCGCCAATTTCCAAAACGCTCACGTCGAAGGTTCCGCCACCAAGGTCGAAGACCAAAACGGTTTCGTCTTCGCCGCCCTTGTCGAGGCCGTATGCCAATGCGGCAGATGTTGGTTCGTTGATAATGCGCAGTACTTCAAGACCGGCAATTTGCCCAGCTTCTTTTGTTGCGGTGCGCTGTGCGTCGTCGAAATATGCAGGAACGGTAATAACTGCTTGAGTGACCGTGTCGCCCAGGTATGCCTCGGCATCGCGCTTCAACTTCATGAGGATGCGAGCACTGATTTCTTGTGGCGTGTACTGCTTGCCATCAATATCGGGGGTCTTCCAGTTCTCGCCCATGTGGCGCTTGACTGAACGAAAGGTGCGATCGGGGTTTGTAATGGCCTGGCGCTTGGCAACTTCTCCGACAAGCACTTCGCCTGTCTTTGAAAATGCCACAACCGACGGCGTGGTGCGGGCACCTTCAGAGTTGGGAATCACTACAGGGTCGCCAGCTTCCAAAACGGAAACAACGGAGTTTGTGGTGCCAAGGTCGATACCGACTGCTTTTGCCATGGTGGGGTGTCCTTTTTTTCTTGAAAGAGTGATATGTGGGGCACTTCCGGCCCTGTATCGGGGGGTTGATACAGGATCCTTAGTGACTTGGACTCAACATTAGAGGGGAATGGAGTTATCCACAACTCGGGCGGGCAAAAAAGTACAAATGTTGAGTGGAGGTGACTTAAGTACTTGCCATTTGGCAGGTGTGGCTCCAATGGTCGTACCATTTCCTTATGACTGGAACGCTCGTCCTTCTGCGCCATGGCCAAAGCACATGGAATGAACTCAACTTGTTCACGGGTTGGCACGACGTAGAACTCACGGCCCTCGGGAAAAGCGAAGCCGCGGCAGCCGGAGCCCTGATGAAAAAGGAAGGCCTGGTCTTCGACTTCGCACATACCAGCCTGCTCACCCGCGCAGTGCACACCTGCAATTTGGCGTTAGATGCGATGGACCAAATGTGGCTTCCCTTGCAACGCCACTGGCAATTAAACGAACGCCATTACGGAGCCCTCCAAGGTCTCGACAAAAAGGCAACGACAGAACTCCACGGTGCGGAACAAACCAATTTGTGGCGTCGTAGTTACGACACACCACCGCCACCGGTAGACACCACAAGCCCCGAGCACCCGTCGAACGATGCCCGATATCGCTTCATTGCACCGCAAGATCTTCCGGCTACCGAATGTTTGAAAGATGTTGTCGCGCGCGTTCTTCCATATTGGAAGACGGAAATAGTGCCTCAATTACAGGCAAATATGAATGTTTTAGTCGTTGCGCATGGCAACAGCTTGCGGGCACTCATCATGTATTTGGAAAGCATTAGTGAAGCCGCTATCGCAGAATTGAACGTGCCTACTGGGGTCCCGCGCAAGTATGCCTTTACTTCTGCCATGGAAGTGAGCGATGTCACGTACTTAGGTGATGCTGATGCAATTGCACGGGCGGCGGCCGCCGTGGCAAACCAATCCAAATAATTGGTTTAGGCTGTGGTCATGGCCTCAAAGAAAACACCGCTCCAATATCTCGCACAAGTTCCCTTGTTCTCTTCATGCAGCACTCGCGACCTTGGCAAAATTGCTAAAGCCGCCGACCGCATCAACATGGTTGCAGGCACCACCATCATCACTCAGGGCACAGCTGGCAAGCAGGCCTTCGTGTTGCTCAGTGGTTCTGCCACAGTGAAGCGCAACGGTAAAAAAATTGCCACCGTGCAAGCAGGCGCCATTGTTGGCGAGCTCTCGCTGCTTGACCGCGGCTCACGCACCGCCACTGTGGTGTGCGATACCGATTGTGAACTGCTTGTTGTTGATGCCCGTCATCTTTTTGCGGTCATCGACGAAGTTCCGGCCATGGCTCACAAGTTGTTGGCAGCTCTTGCCACCCGCATTCGTGACCTAGACCGTGCTCATTACGGCTGACAGCAACTAAGTTATATGGTGCTATGACTTCAGCACCACAGAACCCCAGCACCTCGTCAACACCGCGTCGCTTCAAGCCGCATCAACTCTCCATCGCCATTGGCGTTGGCGTAGGTGCTTTCACCTTGGTCTCCGGAGTCATTCCGCAGTTCACCAAATGGCACGGCGACTCCGCAATTTCGCGTGAAGTATTTGGTGGCATTCCCGGCCCTCTTCAAGCAGCTTTCTACTCCATTATTCCCATGCTTATTGTGTGGGGGTCATTGCGCTTCGCAGACCGCATTCGCAACTGGGAACGCGGCACTTCAGACCGTCGTCGCACCACACCTAAAAATGCTAAGCGCCGTTTAGCCGACTATCGCTCTGGTGTGTACATGCGCACCTTGTTGCGCGACTCCGCTGCTGGCCTCATGCACTCCATGATCTACTTCGGTTTCATGGTTCTTCTTGGTGTCACCACCGTGTTGGAAATTGACCACCAACTTCCTGAAAGTTTGAAGTTCTTGCACGGCCGCACGTATCAGGCCTATGCACTTGTTGGCGACCTTGCCGGCGTTGTGTTTACCGTTGGTGTGCTGTGGGCCATTGTGCGTCGTTATGTGCAACGCCCGTATCGCATTCGCATTAAAACAAAACCAGAACACGCTGCAATTCTTGGCGTACTTCTCGGCATTGGCATTACAGGCTTTGGTGCGGAAGCGTTCCGCATCGCACAAAGTCAAGCTGCTGGGCTCAACATGGATTTTGAAAAGTGGAGCATTGTTGGTTACCCCATTGCACAAACGCTCAAAAATGTAAGCGCTGGCAATTTAGAAACATGGCACCAGGTTTTGTGGGTCAGCCACGTATTGACCTTCATTGCATTCCTTGCTTTGTTGCCCATCACCATGTTGCGTCACATTTTTACTTCACCGCTCAACATGTACTTGAAAGATCGTGAGCGTCCGAAGGGTGCAATGAAAGCAATGCCGAATCTCACCGAGACCGGTCTTGAATCATTTGGCGCATCACTCATTGAAGACTTCACTTGGAAACAACTTCTCGACACCGACGCATGCACCATGTGCGGTCGTTGCACCAGCGTGTGCCCCGCTCACGCAACGGGCAAACCGCTCGACCCGCGTGAAATTGTTTTGAAGGTCGGCGAAGTAATGGCCGCCACTGCAGCACATGCAGAAGGCGGACGCGTATCGCCACCAATTGGCACCGTCAACGACATCACCATTGGCAGCAACTCTGTCTTTGAAAGAATTACCGCAGAAGAAGTGTGGGCATGCACCTCGTGCAAAGCCTGCGACGAAATTTGCCCAGTCAATATTGAAATTCTCGACAAGATTCTCGACATGCGTCGTTACCTCTCGCTCATGGAGAGCAACTTCCCGCCGGAACTTGGCAACGCATACCGCGCCATGGAAAACCAGGGGAACCCCTGGGGCATGAACCAAGGCGAACGTGCCGATTGGGCAAAAGACCTCGACGTAGAAGTTGTTGACCCAGGCGCAGCATTCAATTCGGAGTACCTCTACTGGGTTGGTTGCGCAGGTTCATTCGACGACAAGAACAAAAAAGTAACGCAGTCAATGGCACAGCTCTTGAAGCGCGCCAACATTGACGTTGCCATTCTTGGCCCGAGCGAAATGTGCACCGGCGACTCTGCTCGCCGCAGCGGCAACGAATACCTCTTCCAAATGCTTGCAATGCCAAACGTAGAAATGTTGAACGGCATGGGCGTGAAAAAAATTATTACCCAGTGCCCACACTGCTTTAACACATTGAAAAATGAGTACCCGCAACTCGGTGGCAACTACGAAGTAGTGCACCACAGTGAATTGCTGGAAGAACTCATTGGCAGCGGTGCACTCGACATGAGCAACGCCACACTCGACGACCGCATTACGTATCACGACTCGTGCTACCTCGGTCGCCACAACGATGTATACATGGCCCCGCGCAAAGTGGTGGGCAGCATCAAGGGTGTACAAGTAGTGGAAATGCCACGCAACGGTACGCAAGGCATGTGCTGTGGCGCCGGCGGTGCACGTATGTGGATGGAAGAAAGCATCGGCACCAAGGTGAACGACGAGCGTGCGCGCGAAGCAATTAGCACTGGCGCAAGTCGTGTAGCTACCGC